>DASPNN010000780.1:0-7393 GCA_035626495.1 Chryseosolibacter sp. | reverse complement strand
ATATTCTATTGATCCTCGGAACTTTGCTGCTTGCCAGGTGGCTGATCCTTACCAAAGAACGCATGAACTTCCGCATACAGCAGGAACGACAAGAGGCACACAGAATGCATGAGCTCGATATGATGAAGATTCGTTTTTTTACGAACGTCAGCCACGAGTTTCGTACGCCATTGACGCTGATCATCACACCACTCGAAAAAATTCTCAAACAGGCGGTCGACGGAGAACAAAAGGATCAATTTCACATGATCTACCGTAATGCGCGCCGGCTCTTAAGCCTGGTGAATCAGTTGCTTGATTTCCGGAGGGTGGAGGTGCAGGAGGTCAAGTTCAATCCGTCAGAGGGAGACATTATTCAGTTTATCCGTGAGCTTGTTCATTCTTTCTCAGATTTGTCCGAGAAAAAGAACATTCGTTTCGCCTTCAATAGTTCAGTGGCCCATCTGGAGACTTTGTTTGATCAGGACAAGATCGAGAAGATCCTGTTTAACCTGTTATCCAATGCATTCAAGTTCACCCCTGAGAATGGAAGTGTTACCGTTGACCTGAATTTGAAAAAGCACGAGGCTGCTTCAATGCTGGAAATCAAGGTTGCAGACACGGGCATCGGAATTCCAGCCGATAAGCAGGATCGGATCTTCGACAGATTTTTCCAGCACGATGTGCCGTCCAGCATGGTCAATCAGGGCAGCGGGATTGGCTTATCGATCACCCGTGAGTTTGTCAAGGTACACGGGGGACTCATTACGGTAGATAGCGAGCCAGGCAAGGGCAGCTGCTTCACGGTTTTACTTCCAATGACGGAAGTCGTGGGGCATGTGACCGCTGCCGACGCCGCGGCAATCGATTTGATGTCGGTTGTTGAAAACCATGTCATTGAGGGATCAGAGGACTCAAAAAAGCCCGTGGTTTTACTTGTTGAAGATAACGAAGACTTCCGCTTCTATCTGAAGGATAATCTGAAGGCGGAGTATACGATCATCGAAGCTGCAAATGGAAAGAGCGGCCTGCAAAAGGCGATCGCCTGCATCCCGGACCTGATCGTGTCCGATGTGATGATGCCCGAGATGAATGGAATAGAATTCTGCCGGAAAGTGAAGGCAGATCCGCATACCTGCCATATCCCGGTTGTGCTTTTAACGGCACGTACCGCCGACGAGCAAAAACTTGAAGGTTTCGACATGGGGGCAAATGACTACATTACAAAGCCTTTCAATTTTGAAATCCTCCTGTCGCGAATTCGCAATCTAATTGCCCAGCGAGAGGTTTTCCAGAAAAAATTCCAGAAACATCTGGATGTCCGGGCGAGTGATATTCCCATAACGTCGCTGGATGAAAAACTGATCGGCAATGCGATCAAGGTGGTGGAACAGCATATTGGCGACCCGGACTTTTCCGTAGAAGAGCTCAGCCGCGAAATGGGAATGAGCCGCGTGCACCTGTACAAGAAGCTTCTGTCTTTGACCGGCAAATCACCCATCGAATTTATCCGGGCGATCCGGCTTCAACGCGCGGCCCAGTTGCTGGAGAAAAGTCAGCTAACGGTTGCGGAAGTAGCCTACCAGGTCGGTTTCAACAATCCAAAATATTTCACCAAATATTTCAAGGACGAGTTTAATATGTTGCCCTCGGCGTATGCTTCGGGAAAGAAACTCAGTATTTCGTAGGATTTTTCATGGCATATAACATTTCATTACCACTTCGGAACGATTCGAATACCTCCATGGCTACCCGCCAAGTTGTAATTTTGCCTGCAAAAACATTTAATATCCGTGGAGAATTTCAAGAGGGCGAAGAGGATCATGTTGACGCTCGAGATTGTGCTTTACATCATCATTACAATTTCTGTGGTAGCACTGATGAATTTTGTCTAGCATTCTGTCATGTTTGATGGATAACGTGATGGTCATACGGTCTCTGCTGGTCGTGGCTGTCGTGTTATGCAATTGCCAGGAAAATGACCGGTCGCAAACGTTGTTTACGGCCCTTACCTCCGAGGAAACCGGCATCGTTTTCAGGAATGAAAACCGCGAAGACGAAAACGCGAACATTCTGACCTATGAATATTTTTATAACGGCGGCGGCGTTGCGATCGGTGACATCAACAACGACAGCCTGCCCGACATCTATCTGACCTCTAACCAGGGCGAAAACAGGCTGTACCTTAACAGGGGCAACCTGCGCTTTCAGGACATCACAGCCAGCGCGGGCGTTCGCGCCGCAAGCGGATGGAAGACCGGCGTCGCGATGGCAGACGTAAACGCCGACGGCTTTCTCGATATCTATGTGTGCCGCTCGGGTAATCTTCACCCCCTCCTCAGGCAAAATTCACTCTATATTAATAATGGCAACCTCACTTTTACCGATCGGGCTGCCGAATTCGGGTTGAACGACGATTCATTCTCCACGCAGGCCAGCTTTCTTGATTACGACAACGATGGCGACCTCGATATGTTCCTGCTCAATCATTCAAGTCTCGAGATTTCGAACTCGTTTGACATCCGCGATCGCTACAGGCGAGAACGGACAAAATATGTGGGCAACAAGCTGTACAACAACCGTTCGGGAAAATTCTTCGACGTCAGTGATTCGAGTGGTATTTTCGGCCCGGCATCCAACTACGGCCTCGGTGTTGCAGCGTCTGACCTCAATCACGATGGATGGATCGACATCTATGCAACCAACGATTACACCCAAAAGGACCAGGTGCTGCTGAACAAGAACGGCAAGTTTGTTGAAGTCTCCGACAGCCTATTAACCCACATGTCACAGTTCTCTATGGGTGTCGATATTGCGGATGTGAATAACGATGCATGGGAGGACATCGTTACCGTCGACATGTTGCCTGCGGATAACCATGGGCAAAAGGAATTTTTCTGGCCCGACCGTTATGACACCTATCGATCGATGGTGGAGAATGGACTGCATCACCAGTTCATGCGGAACATGCTTCACATCAATAACGGGGATGGGACGTTCTCGGAAGTCGGCCAGCTCGCCGGCATTTCTAATACGGATTGGAGCTGGGGCCCGCTTTTTGCGGATTTTGACAACGACGCGTGGGCCGACCTCTTCATCAGCAACGGGTTCAAAAGAAACTTTACCAGCAACGATTTCCTTCGTTACAAAGCTGACCTTGCCCTGAAGGCAAAACGCGAGGGCGACAAGGCGAAACTTCACGATCTGCTGGCGAGAATTCCACCCAATCCAAGTCGCAACTTTCTCTTCCGAAACGCAAAAGGCTCTGGTTTTCAGGATTTATCAGTGGCATCCGGCTTCGATGCCGAAGACCTCACGAACGGAGCCGCGTTCGGTGACCTGGACAATGATGGCGACCTGGATCTGGTGACAAACCGGCTTGATAATTTTGCAACGGTGTACCGGAACAACGTGGACGGCAAGAATTATCTTAAAGTGAAACTTATTGGCGCGAATGGAAACACGTTCGGAATCGGCGCCACAGTCAGCCTCTTCACAAACGCGGGTATTCTGACGCGCACCCAGATGCCGCAGCGTGGTTTTCAATCTTCCGTCGAGCCCCTGCTCCATTTTGGCGTCGGCGATATTTCGTCGGTTGATTCGGCGGTCATCCAATGGCCAGGCGGCCGAGTGCAGACACTGAAGAATATTCGCGTGGCGCAAACCCTTATTGTTGAGGAGGCATCGGCCAAGAAAAAACCACGGGCTGGCGTCTCGCCGATGAGCCGCTATTTCAGGGAAGTGAAACCACGCCCGTCCTTTGTTCACCGAGAAAATCACTTTAATGACTTTAATGTCCAGTCGCTGTTGCCGCGCATGTATTCTACTGAAGGTCCCGCACTTGCAGTTGCCGATGTCAACAACGACGGCCTCGACGATTTGTTCGCGGGAGGAGCGAAAGGACAACCTTCCAGTTTGCTGCTTCAGCGACGGAATCGCGTTTTCAAAATGGAAGGTGTGAACGTGTTTGCTGCGGATAGTCTGAGCGAGGACGTTGACGCGGTGTTTTTTGACAAGGACAGCGACGGCGACAAAGACCTCTATGTTGTGACCGGGGGTTACAAGTTTGCCCGCGACGCGGTCCAGCTTCACGACCGGCTTTATGAAAATGACGGCAAGGGAACATTCAAAAAAGTGGCTCTGCCGGAATCTAAATCGAGCGGATCTTGCGTGCGGCCTGCCGACATCGACAATGACGGCGACATTGACCTTTTTGTCGGAGCGCGGATCGTACCAGGAGCGTATCCCGAGATGCCTGAGAGCCATGTCCTGGTCAATGACGGCGCTGGTGCTTTCACCATTAGCCATGACATCATTAGCGGGAAGCCTGGTATGGTTACCGATGCGAGGTGGGCTAACCTTAATGCAGATGGGTTGCCGGACCTTATCGTTTGCGGCGAATGGATGAGCCTGCAGATTTATATTAATGAGCAGGGCAAGCTGACTGACCGGACCCGGGAGTACATAAAAACGGAAACGTCCGGTTGGTGGTTAAGTCTTGCTGTGTCGGATTTCGACAAGGATGGGGATGACGATGTGCTGGCGGGCAATTTTGGAACAAACAACCAGTTCCGTCCCGATGCGCAAACTCCGCTCACCGTTTACTATGACGACTACGACAACAATGGTTCCGTGGATCCGATTATTACGTACAACATCGGCGGGTCGTATCCGATGGCCACACGTGATGAGCTGACGACCCAGGTGCCAATGTTCAAAAAGAGGTTTCCCGATTACCAGTCGTACGCAAAAGCGGATATCAATGCGATTCTAACGGATGAAGAACGGAAGCAGTCAAATGTGTTGCGTGCTGTGGAACTGAGGAGTCTTTTTTTGGAGAATAAAGGCGGTGGCTTTGCGATTCATTCCTTGCCGGCAGAGTTCAATTTTGCGCCAGTGTTCGCAATAGCCGTTCTCGATTTGAATGAAGATGATCTTAGCGATGTAGTCGCTGCGGGCAACCTGACCGGTATGCGTGCCAGGCTGGGAAAAGCCTCCGGAAATTTCGGGTCGGTTTTCCTGGGCCAGGGCAACGGCGCGTTTTCCTTTATACCCAACCGCCATACCCGACTCTCACTTCGCGGCGATATCCGGAAAATTATTGTGTCTCAAAACCTGCTGTTTATCGCTGTCAATGGGGGCGGGATCTCCGTATTCCAAATCGATTGAAACGACCTGTTTTCAGCGTTGATTTAACAAAACCGCCTGGAATTCGAAACATTTGATACCAGTCCTTAACGCCTTCGGTACTACTCTTGAACATTTCACACCCCGGCGCCGGGGGCACTGATCCTACCTTTATGTAACCGATTCCAGCTTGCAATATTTCTGGAATGAAGGAGTAACGGTATACCTGAATGAGCAAAGCGGCTGTAATAATTGTTTTTCTTTTGGTCCTGGTTTGCGGGTGTGATACTAACGATTTTGTCCGCAGGCTCGACGACGGGATTGAGATCATCCCGACTGCGCCGGCGGGAAACGTCAAAAAGGTCCGGATAAGGGTAGTCACGCCGAATATAATACATGTACTGGCTACGGCTGCCGATACATTTTCGACTGCGAAAAGCCTCATTATCGCCAGACCGGATTCCGGCGAGCAGGTGCCCTGGGAGTTGGAAGTCACGGGCTCAGATGCAACCATCGCGACCGCCATGGTGAAAGCGCGCGTTTCCAAAAAAACCGGCGAGGTTGTTTTTCTCAACGCTGAGGGTGAAGTTCTATTGAAAGAATCCGAAGGAGGAGGCAAGACGTTTACGCCTACGACTGCGGATGGCGTGCCGATGTATGCGGTCCGGCAAACGTTTCAATCACCCGACGACGAGGCGCTATACGGCCTTGGCGGCCACCAGAACGGGGAAATGAATTACAAAGGCCTCGACATCGAGCTTGCTCAGCATAATATTGTTGATGTTATTCCATTCCTGTATTCAAACAGGAATTATGGGTTATTATGGGACAACTATTCTGTTACAAAGTTCGGTGATGCCCGTGCTTATCAACCCCTGAACTCGTTGCATCTTTTTTCAAAGGACGGCAAACCCGGCGGTCTGACGGCGGATTACTTCGTCAATGACCGGGTTGTGAAGAGTTTTATCGAAGACGAGATCAATTACGAATTTCTTGAAACTCCCCAAGTTGAAAATTTCCCGAAAGATGTATCGAATGGAGGCAAGGTGGTGTGGGAAGGGTCGATGGCTTCCGAGCGGGAGGGAGTGCACAAGTTTGTTTTTTATTCATCAGGGTATTTGAAAGTCTGGATTGACGGGAAACTGGAGGTCGACAAATGGCGACAGAACTGGAACCCATGGACGAGCAAGCTTGCGGTCAACTTCGCGAAAGACGAGAAGCACGAGGTCAGGATCGAGTGGATACCACAAGGCGGGTTTTTGTCGGTTAAGCACCTCGATCCGCAGTCACCTGAAGAGCAGGGACAGATCTCGCTGGCTTCAGAGGCGGGGGATGAAATCAATTACTATTTCATCAATGGATCGAACGCCGATGAGGTGATCGGCGGGTATCGTAAGTTGACAGGTAAGGCTCCGGTTGTGCCAAGGTGGGCAATGGGTTTTTGGCAGAGCAGGGAACGTTACAGAACTCAGGATGAGTTGCTGGAGGTGGTCAGGCAATACCGTTCGCGGCACATTCCGCTTGATAATATTGTGCTGGATTGGCAGTACTGGGACGACCCGGCATGGGGCTCTCATGAGTTCGACAGGAAACGGTTTCCTGATCCGGCTGGAATGATCGCGCAGCTCCACGACGGGCTGCACGCGCACATGATGATTTCCGTCTGGCCGAAATTCAATAAAGGCACGGCGCATTTTGAAGAGATGAACCGCAATGGCTTTTTGTTCACCAATAACATCGAGAAACGCAGGAAAGACTGGGTCGGCGTCGGATACGAATCCACCTTCTACGATCCCTTCAATCCGGCAGCGGGGCGTCTGTTCTGGCAGCAAATTGATACGAAGCTGAACTCGATTGGTGTCGACGCATGGTGGCTCGACGCCACTGAGCCGGACATGCATTCGAATCTGTCGTTGGAAGAGCGCAAGAAAAATATGAGTCCGACGGCGCTCGGCCCCGGCGCAAAATACTTCAATGCCTACTCATTGATGAATTCGAAAAGTGTTTATGAGGGATCGCGGGCGTCCGATTCGTCGAAGAGGGTTTTCATCCTGACGCGGTCGGCTTTCGCCGGGCAACAAAGGTATGGCGCTGCAACCTGGAGCGGAGATATCGCCTCCACCTGGAGTGATTTCAAGGACCAGATTGCCACGGGCATCAATTTTTCCCTGTCCGGCATCCCATACTGGACGATGGATATCGGCGGCTTTTCGGTCTAGCCGAGGTTTGTCAATGCTACCGGCGAGACATTGGACGAATGGCGGGAACTCAACACGCGCTGGTTTCA
>DASPNN010000779.1:0-2047 GCA_035626495.1 Chryseosolibacter sp. | reverse complement strand
TCTTGCTACCATTTCGGCTCTTGCGCAGAAACAAGTAGTGAGCGGAAAAGTTGTGGATCCGGAAGGCGCCCCGTTGCCCGGCGTGAACATTCTGGTGAAAGGCACCACGGTTGGAGCGACAACGGATGCGGAAGGACGGTTCTCGCTGGAAGCCGCCCCGCAAGATGTGCTCGTTGCTTCCTTTATCGGTTTCAAAAGACTCGAAATTGCCGTGGGGAATCAGACGCAACTCAACATAGAAATGTCCGAGGATGTGTCGACGCTTGAGGAAGTCGTTGTTGTCGGATATGGTGAAATGAAAAGAAGTTCACTTTCAAGCGCGCAGGTTTCCATCAGCTCTGATCAGATCAGCCAAACATTAAACACAACGATCGAGCAAGCGATTCAGGGACGCGCGGCAAACGTATACGTCACCCAAAATACCGGACAGCCGGGTGGTGGGATCTCGGTAAACATCAGAGGAATCAACTCGATCTCCAATTCGAACGAGCCTCTGTACGTCATCGACGGTGTTCAAATTCTCGGGGGTGCCGGCGGTTCTTACGGGATGGCAAGCACAACCAACCCGCTGGCGAGCCTCAACGCTACCGATATCGAATCGCTGGAGATATTACAAGGCCCTGCTGCTACGGCCATTTATGGTTCGAGGGCCGCGAACGGAGTAATCGTGATCTCCACCAAGCGAGGTAAGGCTGGTCAAATGAAGGTGGGATATACTTTCAACTACACATTACAAGATGAGCCGGAGTTTCTGGAGACAATGAATCTTAGAGAATATGCGGCGTTCGTTAATGAAAGCCGCGCTTTGAGGAATTGGACCCCGATCCCCGAGTTCCAGGAACTCGACCTTCTCGGCGAAGGTACCAACTGGCAAGCGGCACTTTTCAGACCTGCGCCGCTGGTAAAACACCAATTGAATGTCAGCGGTGGCAATGAAAAAACAACGTATTATCTGTCAGGCGAATATTTCGATCAGGACGGCGTGGCTGTCGGCTCAAACTTCAACCGGTACGGCCTTCGCATGAATGTCGATAACCAGACACGCGAATGGTTGAAGATCGGGACAAGCTTGTTGGTGAACCAGACACAGGAAAGACTGACGAGTTCTAATGATGACCTGATCGGAAAAGCGATCGGCCAACCTGCAAACATCGCTGTTACCAATCCTGATGGGAGCTGGGGCGGACCGACCAATTCGGATCTTCAGTTTGCATTGGATAACCCCTTGGCGCTGGCCAACATCAACGATCATACTTTTAAAAGAACAAACGTCATCGGAAATCTTTCACTCGATGTTACTCCCGTAAAAGGATTGTTGATCCGGAATTCGATAAGCACGAATCTGCAGTTTGCCCGTGAGTATCAATTCAATCCCTCTTACGCATTCGGAGCGGTTTTGAATCCCCGGATATACGCCATGAAGGGAACTTCAAACTCGATCTATTGGAATTTAAACACGCTCATCCAGTATAACAAGTCTTTCGGCAACCACAATGTTACAGTAATGGGAAGCCACGAAGCGCAGGAAAGTACCTGGGAAAGACATTGGGGGTCCGCCGAGGGTTTTGTCACCAATACAATTCCCGAGCTGAGTCTGGGTGATCCCGACTTAGCCAAAAATGGCAGTAACAAAAATGCCTGGGCCATGGAATCATACTTCGGTCGTTTGGGCTATGATTATAACGACAGGTATATTTTGCAAGCCACCCTGCGCGCCGACGGATCTTCCAATTTCGGTGCGAACAATCGTTGGGGCTACTTCCCTTCTGTATCGGCAGCGTGGAGAATTTCCAACGAAGCGTTTTTACAAGGTATATCTCAGATTTCCAATCTGAAGTTAAGACTTGAACGAGGTACCTCCGGAAACCAGAACAGCGGAGGCATCACTTATTTTGGTGCGCTACGATCTAATCCAACGTGGGAAGGCCCCGGATTTTTGACCGGCAACTATGCGAATCCCGATTTCCAATGGGAGCAAACCGTATCCTCCAATATCGGCCTTGACTTTGGCCTGTTCAACAACCGCATCGAATTCATCGGAGACGTC
>DASPNN010000778.1:0-2664 GCA_035626495.1 Chryseosolibacter sp. | reverse complement strand
AAGATAGGTTTTGTCTGCAATGAGCCGCTCGATGGGCACTTCTTTGATCCCCATGAGAATATCACAATCACTGACGTCGGACTGGATGCCGATGCCCCGGTTGATATACTCTTCGTCCTTGAAGCACCGGATCTCGCTTTTTTCACATACCACGCGCACATTGGGAAAACGCTGCTGGATCTCTTCCGCCTGCAGTGGAGTAAAGGGGACTCTCTTGTCCGGAGGGACTTTTCCCTCCCTGATAAGTCCGATGCGGATTACATCTTTAGTCATTGGGTAAGTATGTACGGAGATTTGGATATCAGTCTTCAAATAGGCCACCCAGCATCGAGCTGCTTTCCTTGCCACTGTTTCTGCCGTACGGCGCAAGTGCCTGAACCAGTTTTCGGATCGGCATTGACTGCAGCCACACGCGACCGGTTCCTTGCAAGGTGGCCAGGAACATGCCTTCACCTCCGAAGATCATTGACCGCAATCCTCCGGCGGCTTGCACGTCGAAATGCACATGCGACTCGAATGCGACGACACATCCTGTATCCACACGCAGAGTCTCGTTGTTAAGTACTCTTTCGATCACGGTGCCCCCGGCATGGACGAACGCTTTGCCGTCGCCGCTGAGCTTTTGCAGAATAAATCCTTCACCTCCGACAAGGCCTGAGCCGATCCGTTTGTTGAAGGTAATGGCGACTTTTGTCCCGAACGCGGCGCAAAGGAATCCGTCCTTTTGGACAATGAGCTCTCGGTTGGAAAATTGCGAAAGATCTATTGGGATAATCGTCCCGGGATAGGGTGCGGCAAATCCGACTTTCGCTTTGCGGTTTCCGCGGTTGGTAAAATGGGTCATGAACAACGACTCGCCGGTGAGCAAGCGGGTTCCGGCAGAGAGGAGCTTGTCGAATAAGCCCTGGCTCGGATTGGAACCATCGCCCATTTTCGATTCGAATGCAATGCCCTCCTCCATAAAGACCATGGCACCAGCTTCGGCGATCACAGTTTCGAGCGGGTCCAGCTCAACCTCCACGATCTGGATGCTCTCTCCCTTTATCTGGTAATCGATCTCGTGTGATGTGCGCATATGTTCAATGTTTGGCAGCAATATTAAAAGAAAAGCCTGAAAACCGCATTGGATTCCAGGCTTTGTGTGGAAATAAAAGGTTTTTACTTTTTGCGTTTTCCTTTTTTCATATCGTCGTAATCCTCCCGTTCGGCGAGTTTCTTATCATCGACATTTTTATTGAGGAACTCATTGATCTTTTCAATGTCCATGTTGGATTTGATTTCGCCAAAAGAATCGATGGAAACATCAAAACCCTGGAGGTCCTTATGAACTTTCGGCTTCGGCCGGTTAGTTTTTTTCGCTGCTTCGTCCTTTTTCATAATGATATTTACGCAACTTTAACTTTGAGGGTTTTAAGCGCGTATTCTATTCTGCCAACGACCTGGTTTTTGCCGATAATTTCCATGATTATCATCAGGTCGGGGCCGCCGCCGGCGCCGGTGATGGCGAGGCGAAGCGCCTGAAGGATTTTTCCCGTGCCGATTCCGAGGGCAGCCGCAACTTGATCCAGGGTTGCTTTCGCAATGGCCGCATCGAATGCCGTGAGGGTTGCGACCGCTTCTTTGAAAGAAGACAGAACTTTTACAGCGTCCTCATTCCATTTTTTAGCAACGACTCCCTGATCAAAATCCGTCGGGGGGAAGAAGAAGAACTTTCCCTGTTCCCAAAAGTCCTGCGGGAAGGTGACACGGTCGCGCATTACGCCCGCGATTTTTATTGCTTTCTCGTGATTGCATTCGATGCTGTCTTTCTTCAATGAGTCCAGCAGGTATTGGGCGAGCACCTCGTCGGGTTTAGCGCGGAGGTAGTGCTGATTGAACCATTGCGCCTTGAGTATATCGAATTTGGCTCCGGCCTTGTTGATCCTTTCGAGCGAGAACGCCTCCACAAGCTCCTGCAGGGAAAATATCTCCTGCGTGGTTCCAGGGTTCCACCCGAGCAGCGCCAAAAAATTCAGCAGCGCCTCGGGCAGGTAGCCTGACTCGCGATAACCGATCGCAGTTTCACCGGTCTCGGGATCATTCCAGGTCAATGGGAAAATTGGAAATCCCATCTGGTCAGCATCGCGCTTACTGAGCTTGCCGTTGCCGTCGGGCTTGAGGAGCAAAGGCAGATGAGCAAATTGCGGCATTTCTTTTTCCCAACCGAAAAAACGGTAGAGCAAAACATGCAACGGCGCCGAGGGCAACCATTCCTCCCCGCGGATCACGTGTGTGATCTTCATTAAATAATCATCGACGACGTTGGCCAGGTGATACGTCGGCATCCCGTCGGATTTCATGAGGACTTTGTCGTCGATCTGGGAAGAGTGCACCATTACCCATCCGCGGATCAGATCGTTGAGCCGCACCTCTTCTTTCCTGGGGACTTTCAGGCGGATGACATACGGTGTACCGGCAGCGATGAGCGCACGCGTTTCCTCCTCCGACAAGGTAAGCGAATTTCGCATTTGCATGCGTGTGATCGAATTGTACTGCGGCGTTGCAACTCCGCCTGCTTTCAGGCGTTCACGCATCTCCTCCAGTTCCTTTTCTGTGTCGAATGCGTAGTAAGCAGCGCCACTGTCCACAAGCTGTTGCGCGTGTTTAGCGTAGATCTCTTTGCGT
>DASPNN010000777.1:0-3782 GCA_035626495.1 Chryseosolibacter sp. | reverse complement strand
ACTTGCTCATCTGAAGTCCGCGGGGCGTTATTTGAAAAAAGACCCGGAAGATATTAAGGCCACCGGCGGAACGAACTGGCAAAAATATCTCCCGCCGCGTTTCCAGAGACGAATGTTTTTCCCGGAACTGTGGTCTGACGCTGAAAAGTCCGAGTGGGGCTTGGCGGCTATAAAACGCAACCTTCAACGCCAAAACGGTCATTAACTTACATACCTGTCCGATGTTTTCGGAATTTGGTACCTTTGCAGGGTAACCTGCTGTGAAAACTTTTTTTCTTTTATGCCTTTTAACCCCCGTTGTGTTCCCGGTCGCATTCGGCCAGGGGTTCACCCGGCAGACTTTTCACGACAAGCAGAAAAAGAATCTCAAAGAAGTATATCAGGTTAAGGACACAATCCGCAATGTCCTTCACGGCCGTTACATCTCGTATTACCTGAACGGTCACATCGAATCCAAGGGGCAGTTTACCAATAACGAAACTACCGGCGTGTGGGAATTCTATTACGAGACCGGCAATCTTAAGATGCGCGGAATTCTGCGGCACAACGCAAATTTCGGACTCTGGGAATATTTTTATGAAAGCGGCCAAAAAAGCATGGAGGGCAACATCAACGGGAAAAATCGCGAAGGCGAGTGGACCATGTATTATGAAAACGGGCACGTTAAAGAGCACGGAGAATATAAAGAGAACAAACGGATTGGACTATGGAAGTCGTACTTTGAAGACGGCGTGCTGAAGGGTGAGATTGACTACACCGACGATTACGGTACCTACCGCGAATATTATCATTCGGGTAAAGTTTTGTGTGAAGGCCCGCGGATGGGTACACGCAATGTCGGTCATTGGCGTTTCTTCGCGGAGGACGGAACTCTCCACTCCGAAGGAGAGTTTGTCAACGGCAAAAAGAATGGTGAGTGGACTTACTTCCATCCGAGTGGAAAAACCGCTTCGCGTGGCAGATATCAGAACGATGTTCATGTAGGTCCGTGGGAATATTTTTATGACAATGGGGCGATTGCATCTTCCGGGGAATACGTCGATGGAAAAAAGACCGGTTATTGGAAAACCGTATCAACCGACGGAAAAACGAAGAGTGAAACCACCTACGACAAAGGTGTCGGCGAATTCCGCGAGTACTACGCGAGTGGCAAGCTCAAGTGCAAAGGGAAGGTCGTGAACGACAAAAAGGAAGGCAAGTGGGAGTATTTCTACGAGGATGGCAAGCGCGAAGGAGAATGTGAATTCCAAAACGGCAAGGGTACTTATTACGGCTACTATTCCAATGGAAACCTTCAAACCAAAGGCACGCTCGATGGTGACTTGAAGACCGGCACTTGGGAGATTTACGAAAACGATGGTAAGCTTTCCGGATACTACAGGCCATTTTACGACGACCGGAAACTGGGTAAGGAGATTATCACGCTGGCCGATAAGTCTTCTTCACGAACACCCTCATCAAAACGCCGGAACCTCACGTATTTCGATGCCCGTTTCAACGAATTCCGGGGCTTGATCGTCGGCACCAACCCGATCATGTCATTTGCAGGAAAGTGGCCGATTGCCATCGAATACTATTTCCAGGAGAGGCTGGGCCATGAATTCGAGTTTATCGGGATACGCAATCCGTTTTTCAAAGCGGACCGCAACATCACGGAAGGAGAGAACTTTGAACGCGGTTACGCGGTGGCTGTCAAGCAAAAATTCTACAACCAGCTCAAGTCTGATATGTGGTATTTCGGCCACGAGATGCGATTCACAAACCTGGCCCATTTCGTAAATGAGCAGGTCGGCCCGAATCCAGAGGATATTTTCACCTTTAGCGCCTCAGAACAGCGTATTGAGTATGGACCTATGATCGGCTACCGCGTCATGAAACGCAACAACGGAGAAGGCTTTACCGTCGACGCGTTCGTGTCGGTGAACATCGGACTGCGTGGATTCAATGTTGACCGCAACTATGAACCGTATTTTGAAGGGGTGCAGAAATCACGCGTGGCAACCAGCTTTAACTTCGGATTCAATCTGGGGCATGTCTTTTCTTTTCGTTAAGCAGAATATATTTGACTTATAAATACCGCGACGTCATAAAGGATAAATACCTTTCAGATGCGAACCGCAGAAGTTACCCTGTCCCCGGAAGAGGCGTTTGATGAGCAACGCTTTCCCGCCATTCTTATTGAAAAGCTCGGTCTTCCCGCCGATGGAAGCATTCATGTTATTCCGCTGAAACGTTCGATCGATGCACGCGGGCGGCGCGTTTCTGTCCGGCTGCTTTGTGAAATCATCCCACGTGACGAATATCAACCACCTGCCTATGTGCGTGACTACCCGAACATCGAGAGCCGCACGCCGGTCGTCGTTGTCGGCAGCGGCCCCGCCGGATTGTTCGCGGCCTTGCGCTTGATCGAGCTGGGCTTAAAACCCGTCGTCCTTGAACGCGGAAAAGATGTCCAGGCCCGGCGACGTGACCTGGCAGCGATCAACAAGGACCACGTCGTCAACCCGGATTCCAATTATTGTTTTGGAGAGGGAGGGGCCGGTACGTACTCCGACGGGAAACTTTACACCCGGTCCAAAAAACGCGGCGATATCCGTCGCGTGCTCGAGATCATGGTTGCGCATGGGGCACGGGAGGAGATCCTGTACGATGCCCATCCCCACATCGGCACCAATAAACTTCCCAGACTTGTGGCTGCTTTGCGCGAAACTATTCTTCATGCCGGCGGGATTGTTCAGTTCAATACACGCGTCACGGACTTCATGATCCGCGATGGAGAAATCAAAGGAGTGATCACGGCGTTGGGCGACCGGATAGATGCAGCGGCTGTGATCCTCGCCACCGGTCATTCGGCGCGCGATATTTCTTATTTGCTGCAGGAGCGGAAGATTCTGATCGAGCAAAAACCCTTTGCGCTCGGCGTTCGCGTTGAGCATCCTCAAGTGCTGATCGATCGTATTCAATACCATTGCCCCGTCGACCGTGGTCCGTATTTGCCGGCCTCATCGTATGCGTTGGTTCACCAGGCGAAGGTAAACGGGAAAGAGCGCGGCGTATTTTCTTTTTGCATGTGTCCCGGTGGTTTCATTGTGCCCGCGGCGACATCGCCGGGGGAAGTCGTGGTTAACGGGATGAGTCCTTCGCGCCGCGACTCGGTTTTCGCCAACTCCGGGATTGTGGTTGCCGTGGAGGAGCGGGATTTCACTAAATATTCCGGTCATGGCGCTCTGGCCGCGATGGAATTCCAGGCCGATATTGAAAGGGCTGCATGCGCGGTAGCGGGAGGTACACAGGTGGCTCCCGCGCAGCGCCTGGTCGATTTTGTGGAAAACAAAGTGTCGTCAGAATTGCTGGAGACATCGTATCAACCAGGGCTCGCGTCGGTTGATATGCGCGCGGTCTTACCCGGATTTATCGTACATGCGTTACAGCAAGGCTTCAGGGAGTTTGGCAGGAAGATGCGGGGGTATCTGACGAACGAAGCGCAGATCATCGGTGTGGAAAGTCGCACATCCTCGCCGGTGCGTATACCAAGGGATAAGGAGACCCTGCAGCACCCGCAGATCAAGGGATTGATTCCCTGTGGCGAAGGTGCCGGGTATGCGGGCGGAATTGTTTCTGCCGCTATGGATGGTGAGCGCTGTGCGGAAGCAGTAGCTTTAAAACTGAAACCATCCGTCTAAAATTAAGACATTCGCATGGATTTTAGAACACTCCGCAGGCAGGCGGTATCTTGTTTTTTGGCAGTGTGGGAAAGTCTGGTTGAGTCATGGCGACCGTAA
>DASPNN010000776.1:0-6153 GCA_035626495.1 Chryseosolibacter sp. | reverse complement strand
GTTAAGAGCCACACAGACAGTGCCTTTTTTTTACAATCCAATCCGCGTAAACGGAAAATATCTCTTCGACGGCGGTGTGTACAACAATTTCCCTGTTGACGTTGTGCAGGAGGTGTTCAATCCCGATGTCGTTCTGGGCGTAAATGTGTCGACTAAGATATACAATGACTATCCTTACGATCTCGATGAGAAATTGATCTCGAACTCATTGCTGTTCCTCCTGCTTGACAAATCAGATCCGGCGAGCGTTCCGCAAAACGGCGTTTATATTCAGCCGGATCTTGGCGGGTATACTTCGTTCGACTTTTCGAGGGCAAAAAGTCTGATCGACAGCGGATACATTCAAACGCTCAGACAAATCGACGAGATCCGCGCAAAAGTCGGAGCGCGCCGCTCTTGCGACGACGTGACAGAACGCCGCAACCGGTTCAACAACCGCAATCCACAACTGGTGTTTGACAAAGTTACATTCAAAGGCTTCAACCAGAAGCAGAGCCGTTATCTCCAGCAAATTTTTCACTACAATCCTTCGCATCCCAAACCTCTTTATTATAACGGAATCAAAAAAAGCTACTTTAGGCTTGTCTCCGAGCAGTATTTTAACAACGTATACCCTAACATACTTTTTGATTCAGCATCGAATCGATTCCAGTTCCAGCTAATCCGGCGCCCGCAGAAAAATTTCCAGGTGGATTTTGGGGGTGTGATCGCAAGCCGTGATATCAGCAATATTTTCCTCGGGCTGAATTTTTACAGCTTCAACAAACGCCTGCTACACGCTTACGCCGGATTTCATACGGGCAACTTCTACAAATCCGCCTTGCTGAAAGCGCGTGTCGATTTTCCATTTCAGGCCTACATTGAACCTGTCGCCGAATTCAACAGCTGGGATTATCTGGCCAACGACGACCTGATCAACGACTCGGACGCGCCAACGGTCCTCAAGCGGATTAGCCGGAACTACGGGGTCCATATCGGCTGGCCTATCGGCAACCTGTTCAGGAACACGGTCGGGATCGAGGGCATCAACAACATTGACCGGTACAGCAACAACCCGGTCTTCATCAGTACCGATACGCTCGATCGGCTCAATCTAACCGGTTTTAAAACCGAGATAGCCTTCACGGCCAACACGCTTAACCGCAAACAATACGCTTCTTCGGGAAAGGCGTACCGCATCGCGGCGCAGTACTTCAACCTCCGGGAAAATCTCGATCCGGGCACGACTTCGGTCATCACCGAGCACGTTTCAGCTTATCGCCAATGGTTCCGTCTCAAGGCCAGCGCCGAGCAATATTTCAATGCCGGCTGGTTCAGACCCGGATACTACGTCGAAGGCGTCTTTTCAAACCAGGAATTCTTACATAACTACAAAGGAACACTTGTTAACGCCCCGGCGTTCCTGCCGCTTCAGGACAGCCGCACGCTGCTGCTGGAAAATTTCCGGGCTTTCAATTATCTCGCGGGAGGGGTAAAGAACGTGTTCAGCATCCGCAACAAGCTTGACTTCCGGCTTGAAGGGTACCTGTTTAAACCCATTGATCCGTTGAAGCAAAACGTTGAGCAGAAACCCTACACCACGACCGACCTGCAAGCCTTGTACTTTGCCGCCAGCGCCGGCCTTGTTCTGCACAGTCCGATTGGCCCAATCGCCCTTAATGCCAACTATTACGACGATTCGGAAAACCGCTTCGGAGTTCTTCTGCATGTTGGCTTTCTGCTCTATAACCGCCACGCCATCGAGTAAAAGCCCTTCATGGTACCAGGAACATCATGTAATGTTTCGGGCGTTTTTAAATTTTTAAGTATGTTTATCCCCAATTTCCATTTCCATATGAAGAGGTCTATTCCTTTGTTGCTTATTTGTCTCAGCGCAGCCTCCCATGTTCCTGCGCAAACGGTGCAGTGGGCATCGAAGGTGATCGAGTTCTCAACCGAATTGACGCCCGTGCAGTACAGTGCCGAGCAGGCGCTGGGCAAGCCGAATGTCCTTCCCGCGGCAGGACAGAACCCCAATGCGTGGACTCCCGACAAGCCTCAACGCAAAGAATTCATTAAGCTCGGGTTCTCCAACCCGATTTCCATCCGCCAGATCGCGATCGCCGAATCCCACAATCCCAGCGCGATCTTCCGCGTGCTGGCCTATGATGAAGCCGGCCGTGAATACCTCCTTACGACCTTGAACCCCATGGCAGTCCCTTTGAAAGGCCGGATGCTTAACGTCTTTGTCGAACAAACCGCCTACAAGGTTGCAGCGATCAAATTGGAATTCGATGGCGCAGCGCTCCCCGATTACTTCTCAATTGATGCGGTGGCGATATCCGATTCCAATTACCCGATTATCGCTGACATCCCGAAGCTGCAACTGCTCGCATCGGGTATCATCATCGAAGCCCTTGACAAAAATGTCAACAGCGAATACAGTGAGCTTAATCCTTTGTTATCGCCCGATGGCAAGACGTTATACTTCAGTCGCAAGAACCACCCCGGCAATATTGGGGGCACAAGCGATAAAGAGGATATCTGGTACTCGGAGCTCGATTCATCCGGGCACTGGCAGCTTGCAAAAAATATGGGGCCGAAGTTCAATAATGAATCTCCGAATTTTGTCAATGCAATTCAATCCGTAACGCCAGATGGGAAAACCGCCATTATGGTGCTTGGCAACAGATACCTCGAAAACGGAAAAATGCTGGCAGGCGTGTCGATGAGTTCGAACGTCGGCGGCCAGTGGTCGCACCCTGTGGCACTTAATATCAAGAACGATTATAATTTCAGTGACAAAGCGAACTATTTCCTGACCAATAACAGGCTGACATTGATTCTTTCCGTCGAGCGCGAAGACTCCCGTGGCGATCGCGATCTTTACGTAAGCTTCATGCAAAATGACAGCACGTGGAGTGAGCCTTTGAATCTCGGTGATGTCGTCAATACGGCCGCTGAGGAATCGGCTCCATTTCTTGCATCCGATGACAAAACCCTGTATTTCTCTTCCAAAGGTTTCAGTGGATATGGCGCCAGTGACATTTATGTGAGCCGGCGTCTCGATGACTCTTGGACAAGCTGGTCGGAACCTGAAAACCTGGGCCCTGAGATCAATTCTCCCCTGGAAGATCTGTATTTCAACATTCCCGCCGAAAGCGAGTTCGCCTATTATTCGCGTGGCGTTGGCGAAACCAACACGGACATTTTCCGGGTCAAGCTTCCGATCGTGAAAAGCCCCGATCCGTGGGTCACGGTCCGCGGAAAAATTATCGATGCGACAACCGGCAAACCCATGGATGCAAAGATCGTCTACGAAAGACTACCCGATGGAAAGGAGATGGGGATTGCCCAGACCAATCCGCAGACTGGCGAGTACGAGATCCGGTTGCCCGCCGGCCATCTGTATGGAGTACGGGCAGAAGCAAAAGACAAAATTTCCGAAAGCCAGAACCTGGATTTGCGCAACGTTTCGGCAGACCAGGTTATCGATCACAAAGACTTCAACCTGGAACCCATCCAGGTTGCACCGATCCAGCAAAATATTACAATTGTACTGAACAACGTGTTTTTTGATTTTGATAAAACGATTCTTCGACCGGAATCATTTCCAGAGTTGGATAGAATTGCCGATCTTATGAAGGAAAAGTCCGGAATGCAGATTCAAATTGCTGGCCATACGGATGCAACCGGTCCCGAGCAGTACAATCTGGTCCTGTCTGAGCGGCGCGCGAAGGCCGTGATCAAATACCTTCAAAGCAAAGGAATCGAAAAGGAAAGAGTGAATGCGGTATTCTTTGGCGAGTCTCAACCCGCGGATACCAACAACACGAAAGAAGGCCGGAGAAAGAATCGACGGGTGGAGTTCAAAATACTGAAGATCTAAATCGAGCATTATGCGCAAGTTTACCGTTCAGTTGATCGTTGCCTTGTCCCTGCTGGCGCCCTCACTGACCGTGCAAGCCCAGGACAGTCTCATTTATGCCGAAGGTCGTGTGGTCAACGCTCAGACGCGCGAGCCGATCACAGCCCGAATCACTTACCAGAGTCTTCCCTACGGAAACAAGATCGGAGTCATTAACAACAACCAGTATTCCTTTCCGATGTTTGACGGAGAAAAATACTCCATCGTCGTGGAAGCTTCGGGGTATGCTCCTGCTAAGTATATGCTCGATCCGCAGAAAGCGAACGGCGAAAAGAAAGTCGTCCAGGACATCGAGTTGAGCAACGGTACCCCTGAACGCCCAACGCACCCTGTCGGAGAGGTAATGCGGCTGAACAACCTCATCTTCGAGGTCGGAAAATCAAAGATCGATCCCGAGTCGTACACAGAGCTTGATCTGCTGGCGCAAATGATGAACGATAACCCGGCGATGATTATCCAGCTGGAGGGCCATACCGACTATCTCGGTGATCCGAAAGAAAATCTCAAGCTGTCGCAGCAACGTGTTCAGTCTGTTAAAGATTACCTGAACGCGAAAGGCATCCCGAAAACCAGATTGAAAACCAAGGCGTTTGGAGGCATGCAACCTCTGTCCAGAGAAAATACGCCGGAAGCCCACCGCCTCAACCGGCGCGTTGAGGTCCGCATCCTGCAAAACTGATCGTCTGTCAGGTTTGTTGTTACAGTGAATACTTCAACTTCCGAACCGCAGTATGAGCACCATTGAAATCACCACGAGAGAAGTCCTGCGTGCCACATTCCGGGGACACCAGCTCGCAGTAAGAAAATTGCGTGAAGAGCCGGTGTCGGCGCGAATCACGCGATTGAATTCATTACGGACCTGGATCAAGAATCATCGCAACGCGATCCATCAGGCCATGCACAACGATTTCCAAAAAAATCCCGTCGAGGTTGACGCCATCGAGATCTATCATGTTCTGAACGAGATCCGGGAAGCAATCGCAAACCTCGACCGTTGGACGGCGAAGAAAAAGATCGATGCGCCGCTGACTATGATCGGCACCCGTTCCCATATACAATACGAACCCAAAGGAGTTTCACTGATCATTTCCCCATGGAACTACCCGTTTAGCCTCGCTGTCGGACCGCTGGTCTCCGCCCTGGCTGCAGGCAACTCCGTCGTGATCAAACCGTCCGAAATGACTCCGCATGTTTCCGCCTTGATCAGGAGGATGGTTGAAGAGATCTTTCAACCAGGCATCGTTTCGGTATTCGAGGGCGACGCGGCGATATCTTCCGAGCTGCTTCGGTTGCCGTTCGATCACATTTTTTTCACGGGGAGTCCATCGGTTGGGAAAATTGTCATGAAGGCCGCCGCAGACAACCTCGCCTCCGTAACCCTGGAGCTCGGGGGCAAGTCCCCGACAATCGTAAGCGCTTCTGCCAGCCTGGAGGATGCCAGCGAACGGATTGCCGTCGCGAAGTTCGTCAACAATGGTCAGACATGCATCGCGCCCGATTATGTGCTGGTACACGAAAGTGTTGCCGGCAAGTTCCTGGACTTGTTAGCGGGCAAGGTGAAGAAACGCTTTGCGGTCAATGGAAATTTTCAGGAATCGCCGAGTTATTGCAGGATCGTCAATGGAAAACACTTCCAGCGTCTCAACAATCTTTTACAGGATGCCCTGACGCGCGGAGCGAAAATCGAGCTCGGAGGCAATGTCGACGAACGATCGCGTTTCTTCCCACCGATGATCCTCAGCCACGTTCCTTCAGACTCCGCTGTCATGCAGGAAGAGATCTTCGGACCGATCCTGCCCGTGGTCACCTATGCGACATTAGAGGAGGCAATAAATCTGATCAATGCCAGGCCAAAGCCGCTGGCCTTATATCTTTTCACGCGGCTATCTCAAGAAAAAAGGCAGGTGCTTCAAGCGATCAGCGCGGGGGGTGTGTGCATCAACGACAGCGCGATCCATTTCCTTCACCATAAACTGCCGTTTGGAGGAACCGGTAACAGCGGTATCGGCAAATCCCACGGGCACTACGGATTTCTTGCGTTTTCAAACGAAAAACCGGTGCTGCAGCAGCGGCGTGGATTTACGTCGGTCAAACTCCTGTACCCGCCGTATACGGCATTTACAAAAAGGATTATGGACTGGTTTTTGAAGTTATACTGACCGGTTACCAATAATTCGAAGTGCTTAACATTTCAATTCCGTGTTTGTAATTTGCACCCTGATTTTTCGCCCGCGTCGCGGGTTTCA
>DASPNN010000775.1:0-2153 GCA_035626495.1 Chryseosolibacter sp. | reverse complement strand
TGAAACAAGGATTATTGCAACCACCTGCGACATTACAGCCATTAAGTCCATTGAAACAGAAAACCAGCGACATCTCGACGAGCTGAACCGCTCAAACCGGGAGCTCGAAGAATTCGCTTATGTGGCCTCCCACGATCTGCAGGAGCCCTTGAGAAAGATCGCACTGTACAGTGATCGCCTACTGGCAAAATATCTGCGGTCGCCCGATCAGGAAGGTGAGCTTTTCGCCAACCGGATCCAGGCCTCGGCACAAAACATGAAAATGCTTATTGATAACCTGCTTGAGTTTTCGAGGGCCCATGGCAGTGTGGAGGAATTTGTCCCTGTGGACCTGCGCCAGATTCTTGACAGAGTAATCAGTAACCTGGAGCTTAAGATCGAAGAGACAAAGACAGAAATATCAATCGGCCCGTTGCCCAGGATCGAGGCTGTGCCCATTGAAATGGAACAGCTATTTACAAACCTTATTTCGAATTCGATTAAATTCAGACAACAATCCGTTAAGCCAAGAGTGCAGATCGGCGCGCGCTTCGCAAACGCCGAAGAAAAACGGTCTTGTGGGCTAAATGATGATCAGGTATGTTATGTGATCGAGGTGAAGGACAACGGGATTGGTTTTGAACAGGAGAACGCAAAGAAAATTTTCCAGATCTTTGAAAGACTGCATGGTAAAACCGAATATCCCGGGACGGGTATCGGCCTTGCAATCTGCAAACGGATCGTCGACAATCACCAGGGGATCATTTCAGCAGAGGGAGTTCCCGGAATGGGCGCTTCCTTCAAGGTGATCATTCCCGAAAAGCAGTTTTAGTTGCATGCAAAATTCGCAGCCAGTTCGTATTTTAATCATCGATGATGATGAAGATGATTTTATTTTGACCAGTACCTTTATGCAAGGTATCCAAGACAGTCATTTTCAAATCGAATGGTGTTATAATTACAAAAAAGCCCTGGAAGCGATTAGTCGAAAAGAATTCGATCTGTACTTTGTCGATTACCGGCTTGGCGCGAAAACGGGTATCGATCTGCTTCGGGAAGCTTGCGACAATCATTGCGAAGAGCCTATTATCCTCCTTACCGGCAAAGGCAATTCAGCCATCGACAAACAGGCCATGGAGATGGGGGCAGTCGATTATCTTGTAAAATCGGAGCTCACGACGGAAAAATTAGAGCGGTGTATCCGATATTCGCTCGAACGGGCCGCCACAATGAAAGCGTTGAAGGCCAACGAGCGCCGTTACCGTAACATTTTCGAAAAATCAAAAGAAGCTGTATTCACTGCCAACGAGGGTCTCTTATTCCGCGACGTAAACGAGTCCATGTCCATGCTGATCGGATGTGAAAAAAGCGAGCTCCTGCGCATGGACCTGTACCAGGTCATTGACGGGGAGTCCATGCGTCAAACAGTACGTGACCAGCTGAATCTTCGCGGAGAGGTTACGGATATGGAGGTGGAAGTTCTAAACACAAAAGGCAAGAAAAGGAACTGTATCCTCAATCTTTCGATAGAAAAAGACAGCCACAACGATCGTTATGTCCAGGGTATTTTACACGATATCACCAACCAAAAGAAAAATGAGCGGGCAACATTGCTGGCGGAGAAGCTTGCGGCCACCGGACGACTGGTGCGCACGCTCGCCCATGAAGTGCGCAATCCGCTGAGCAATATTCACATGTCGCTCGAACAACTTACCGCCGCAACCAACTCTGATGACCGGATCTACCTCGACATCATTGAACGCAATGGTCGAAGGATCAACGATCTGATCACCGAACTGCTCACTTCTTCGCGACCAACGGAAATGGTGTTCGAGAAAATTCCGCTGCAAACGGCTATTGACGAAACGATCGGTGCGGCCTTGGATAGGATCACGCTCAAGCAAATCAAACTGAAAGTCAGTTATCCGGAATATCCCTGTTACATCAACGGGGACAAGGACAAGCTAAAGATTGCCTTTCTCAACATCATCATTAATGCTATAGAAGCCATCAGTCACAACAAGGGTGAACTTTGGGTTGCGCTGATCCCCAACGAAGAAAACTATGCTGTGGAAATTACCGATAACGGATGTGGAATCCCGGCGGAAAATCTATCTAAATTGTTTGAGCCTTATTTTACATCGAAACGCAATGGAATTGGATTGGGGTTGGCT
>DASPNN010000774.1:0-4663 GCA_035626495.1 Chryseosolibacter sp. | reverse complement strand
TACCGGGTCTTCAATGTGAATTCCGGATTCCCGAAGTATTGTTAGATTTGATTTTACGCGCGCGTACACAATCCTCATCGGATGACCGATAACACATGTGCCCGCGCCGCACGTTCACACTTCCACCATTTAGATGATCATTCATTTAATCGACGGCACCTATGAATTATTCCGCCACTTCTACGGCCAGCGGACATTCAATAAGGGCAAGGACAAACCCTTCGGTGCCGTCATCGGTATCTTGAACGGCACCTTGCAAATGATCGAGGAAGGAGCTACCCATCTCGGTGTTGCAACCGATCACGTCATCGAATCGTTTCGCAACGACTTATGGCCCGAGTATAAGACGGGGGAGGGGATCGAGCCGGCGTTGCTGCGTCAGTTTCATCCGCTCGAAGAAGCATTGGCTTCGATGGGGATCGTGGTATGGCCAATGGTAGAGCTGGAGGCCGACGACGCGCTCGCCTCGGCCGCCCGCCTGGCTGCGATGGATACACGTGCCGATAAAATATGCATCTGGACCCCGGACAAGGACTTGGCCCAATGCGTCCGCGCAGATCGTATTGTCCAGATTGACCGCCGCGCAAAAGCGATCCGGGACGAAAATGAGATCCGCAAGAAGTTCGGAGTTCCTCCGCTGCTGATTCCCGATTTCCTGGCGCTGGTCGGGGACAGTGCCGATGGTTATCCGGGTATCGCCGGAATCGGAAAGACGGGGGCCGCGCGATTGCTAAATGAGTACGGACCGATCGAAGCGTTTCCAGACCAGGTGCTGGGGAAAAAGCGGGAGGAGGCCTTGCTATTCAAACGCCTCGCCACGTTACGAACGGACGCGCCGCTGTTTCGCAATGTTGACGAGCTCCGCTGGCGAGGGCCGGCATCAAATTTCACCGTTTTCGTGGAAAAGATCGGAGAGCCGCGTCTGCTGGTCCGGGCGCAAGAGTTGGCGGAAAAAGTCGCAAAATGACCTTGACGTACGTGGCGGTGGCTGGGAAGTCGAAGGCTTAGCGCCCAGCCCCGTGTTTATCACAACAAATAATACTATTTAATAGGCTTTTTTCCTGGTAATGGTTAATATTACTACTACATTATAGTAATAATGAAAAATATCCAGCTTGGGGAATTTGAAGAGATCGTCCTGTTGACGGTGGGAGTGTTGACGGGGAATGCGTATAGTGTGACGATCAAAGACGAGATCGAAACTCGCCTTCGCCGGGAGGTGAGTATCGGGTCCTTGCAAATCACGTTGCGCCGGCTTGAAGCAAAAGGTTTTCTCAAGTCGAAACTGGGTGAGACGAACGAAAAGCGCCGGGGGCGCCCCAAGCTTTATTTTGAAATCACAGCCTACGGAAAACGCGCGCTTGAATACACGAAAGCGTCACGGGATAACCTTTGGAAATCGCTGCCGAAGCTTGTGCTGAGGTTAAAATAGACAGTTATGAAGCGCGCTGCACCGCCTGAATTCTTACTTCGATTGTTTAAGTGGTTTTGCCGGCCCGAGTATCATGCCGACATCGAGGGGGACCTTATGGAACTCTATGAGCGGCGCTTAACTTCGGCCGGAAGAGCAGGGGCCAATTGGCTATTGCTCAAGGACGTCGCGTTGCTTTTCCGGCCTGGCATTATCAGGCCACTGAACCTTTATGACCCTGTAAATAACAATGCTATGATCAAAAGTTATCTGACTATGGGATGGAGGAGCCTGCGCAAGGGAAAACTCTATTCGACCCTGAACGTGACCGGATTGACGTTCGGAATTGTCTGCTTCCTGCTTATCGGCCTTTATGTCTACGATGAGCTGACTTTCGACGAGCACCATGTCAATGCCGAAAGGATCTATCGCGTGATCGAGCACAAGAACGTGAACGGTGAGAACACATCGGTGGCGGCCGCGGGATTCAAGCTCGCGGAAGAATCGGCGAACGCAATTCCTGGCGTCGTACGCGCGACCCGGATGCAGCGCAGCGGGAGGGCGAACCTGGTCGACCCGGAAAACCCTGTCAACTTCCAGGAAACTGTCACGATAGCCGATGAACATTTCCTGCAGGTATTTGACTTTCCATTGATCGCCGGGGACCGAAAGACGGCCCTGAAAGAGCCCAACTCGATTGTCATCGATGAGGAGCTGGCCAAACGGATTTTTAACAGCGTGGACGTTATCGGCAGGAATGTGCAATTCAGCTTTATGGCGCAGACCTTGAAGATCACGGGCATTCTAAAGAGTCTTCCGCGCAATTCGAGCTTTACATTCAATTCCTTGATGTCGGAATCCACCTACTACAGCCTGGATTTTTTCAAGCCCGTCATGGAAAGCGACTGGGCCTCAAACAGTTTTTCGGTCTATGTGCTGCTGGAGCCGCAGGCAAATGCGGATTCTGTGTCCGGCAAAATGACGCGCCTTGTTCGATCGAACGTGACACTCGACCCCGGAACCTCGATTGGGTTCTCGTTGCAGCGCCTCACAGACGTGCATCTTCACTCGTCCGGCATTGTCGACGGGGCAAGGAACTCCAACGTGGAGGCTATTGCGCAGGGCAATCCGATGTATATTAAAATATTTTCTTTTGTGGCGGTCTTTGTGCTGCTGATCGCCGGAATCAATTACACAAACCTCACGACCGCCCGGGCGGCTTATCGCATCAAGGAGATCGGTGTTCGCAAGACGATCGGCGCCAGACAGGATAACCTGCTCGGTCAGTTTCTCGTCGAGTCCCTCCTCACCATCAGTCTGGCATTGGTGCTGGCCATCCTGGTTGTTTACCTGTTGCTGCCGTCTTTCAATGATTTTGTCGACAAACAGCTCACGCTGGGCGCAACACTTGGCCTTCGTTTCTGGATTGCAGCCATCGCAATCGTTGTTTTCGTTGGATTGTTATCCGGCAGCTATGCCGCAGTGTTCCTGTCGAGGTTAAACCCCGTCGCCCTGCTCAAAGGGCTCAATCTCCAACGGGGCGGTGACCTGACCGTGAGAAAAGGCCTGGTTATTTTTCAGTTCACGATTTCAACGGTGATGATCATCGGCACGATGGTGCTTTTATTGCAGGTGAACTATCTGAGAACAACCGACCTCGGCTTCAATAAGGACCTGATGGTGGTCATCGACGTAAATGTGCGAAAGGCGCGGTCTAACTTTGAAGTTCTGAAAAGTGAGATGGCCAGCCTTGCGTCGGTGAAAAATGTCTCCGTCACCTCCCGGGTACCAGGGGAATGGAAGACCATTCGCAGCGTCAAACTGAGAAACCAGAACAGCACGGAGGAGGAGCGGGTCAGCTACCTGATCGGGGCCGACAAGGACTTTCTTGAAACTTACGAGATTACGTTGCTCAAAGGCAGAAATTTCGATAGCCGCAACGACAGTTCAGCGGTGCTACTTAATGAAACGGCCGCGCGCATGCTCAACATTGCCGACGCCTTTGAACAGGTGCTCGAAATATCCGGTGCTTCCGATGGCGGACCCTACACGCCCTTAAACCCGGAAAATATTCCCTTCCGGCCACGCGTGATCGGCATCGTGAAAGACTTCCACTTTCAATCCTTGCGGGAAAAAATCCAACCGCTTATCATTGCCTACAATCAAAACCCGGTTCAGGTCATCGATTACTATTCAGTAAAAATTTCCGGATCCGACATTCAAGGTACGCTCAATCAATTGAAAGAGATCATGCTCAGAAATGATGAGCAGGAACCGTTCGAGTATCATTTCCTCGACGAGCAGCTCGCGTTATTTTACATTGAAGACGAGCGCCGCCAATCAATCCTGTTCTGGGTCGCCATCGCCACCGTTGTGGTCGCGTGCATGGGGTTGTTTGGCCTGGCAACGTTTTCCACCGAGCAGCGACTCAAAGAGATCGGCGTCCGGAAAGTATTGGGAGCAAATCTGCCAAGCCTCGTTTCCCTGCTGTCCAGGGATTTTATTAAGCTGGTGTTGATTGCCAATCTGGTTGCCTTCCCCATTGCATGGTGGGCGACCAATAAATGGCTGCAACAGTTCGCTTACCACATAGAGGTCGCGTGGTGGGTATTTGTCGTGGCAGCAGGGCTTGCGATCATGATCGCTTTCCTCACGGTGAGCTATCAGGCTGTCAAGACCGCCATTGTGAATCCGGTGAAAATCCTTCGCTCCGAGTAAGACCTCATGATAACGAGCTGCCACGAACGCCTGACATTTCGGAACTTTTGACCTGGAGAGGCCAATTCGGCGCGCTATCTCACGTGTTTTCGGGTAGTTCGTTTCTGTGCTGGAATTGTTCACAAGCGGACGATGACGAAACGCGATCCTTTGAAACGGCCCGAATTCAGCCGATCAGAAAACTGGCATCATTATTATTCCTACATTTAGAGAATACTGTTATCGGATGAAAAAATACCACCTCGGGGAATTCGAAGAGATCGTCCTGCTGGCCACCGCCATTCTCAACAAAGGCGCTTACGGTGTTTCGATCAAGGATGAAATTGAAGCGCGGCTTGACCGCGATGTGAGCATGGGCGCTATGCATACTGCTTTGTTGCGTCTGGAAGACAAGGGTTATATCCGTTCCTCGAACGGAGAAGTGACAGACGAGCGCGCAGGGAGGCCGAGAAAATACTACGAGATAACGGCGCTCGGAAAAAAGGCGATCGCTTATTCAAAGGAGACACGCGAAAAAATGTGGGCAGCGATTCC
>DASPNN010000773.1:0-20699 GCA_035626495.1 Chryseosolibacter sp. | reverse complement strand
GTGTTAAAGAATCTTTACTCGATATGGAGCATCAGTTACATGGTAATGTTGGTGGAGTGTTTTCCTCCAGAGAATTACAAGTACTTGAGTTATTGCGTCAGGGGAAAACGTCCACAGAGATTGCTGTTACTTTAGTTATGACAGAGCGAATCGTTGAATCCCATCGAAGAAGTATGATTGAAAAAGGTAAAGTCAAAAATACGGTTGAACTGATGGCCTATGCCTCGGCTTTGGGTGTAATAAAGAAATAGAATTCGCTAGACTTATTCAGTACGCCCTTTAAAATGGAAAACGCAGTTGGGTTTGATATAATTCGTGAAATTGCAGAAGTATCGCTGGATGGTGTTATTGTTTACAACCTTGCCGAGAAGAGGTTGATATTTGCAAATTCCCGCGCTTTTGAATTAGTAGGCTTACGGCACGGTTCCTCGAAATTTGATATCGAAACTTTACTCGAAAGAGTTGTACCACAAGACAGGGAATATTTAAAGAACCAATACCTGACGGTAAGAGACAAATATTTGACGGGAGAAGTTGAATTCCAATTAACGAGTTCAAGTGACCAACCGATGTTCCTTTGTTGCAATGCGTATTTAATCTCAGACAAGTCTGCGATCATTGTATTTGTCAAAGACATCACGAAGGCAAAGGTGCATGAGGATTATATAGTCAATTATGGGGCGCGAAAGAATACCGCGCTGGATTCCCTGGCACATCAGGTGAGTGGCGCGTTAAATCTTATGCGTCACCTGTCGTCCGAAGCTGAGGCATTGATCAACCATTCAACTGATAAGAATCTGAAAGTATATTTGGGACTGTTAAATGACAACAGCACTCATTGCCTCCAAATCATTCACGAATTATTAAGAAATGAGCATGAGGCATCACCCACTATCGCTACTAAAAATTCCAGAATTAATCTCGTTAATAAAATTTCAATTATTCACCATGAGCTTCAGCAAAATTACAGGAAAAGAAAATTTCTGTTCATTTCTTCAGCTGACTCACTTCATGTGACCACGGATGAAGTTAAACTGTTGCAGATAATAAATAACTTTACTTCGAATGCAATCAAGTTTTCCCGCCCCGAAGATCCTATTACAATAAAGATTGAGGGCGCACAAGATGAGGTTACTGTGAGTGTAACTGACCTCGGAATAGGTATACCCGAACATTTAAGGCCATTGATTTTCGAAAGTCAATTCGGAGCTGGTCGGACCGGTCTAAATGGAGAAAAGTCAATTGGGCTTGGATTGTCGATCTGTAAAAACCTTAGTGACATTTTAAATGGAACCATAGGGTTTGAAAGCAGCGAAGGCAAAGGCTCGACTTTTTATTTCACCTTGTCTAAAACCTAGTGATGAAGATGTACCGGAGCCGTAATGTAAAATACATTCATGTGAGTGCAGTGTTAAAATGAGAAAACCAGGTCCCCCTGGCTTTCTCTTAGATGGTTAGGTAACTGTTATTATTCAATTTCTTCTTTTGCTTCTATATTAATAAGAATTTCTGCGAGGTTGGATAGCAGCATATCGGTTTCTTTTTCTTCTCTTAGAGTTTCTTCCAATAGTTTGGAAATCTCTGCTTTGCCTATGGTTTTGGCTATCTGCCGCAGGCTCCCGTATGCAGCGATTTCATAATGCTCTACTTTCTGTGCGGCAATAATTAATGCCACATCTCTGGTAGCCGTTCCGGGTTCCGTATCTTCAATTACGCTATCGCCTTCTTCGATCAAACCTTGCATGCCTTTGCATTGCTTGCGTTCAATTGACTCTCCGAGTATGGTGAATATTTGTTCTATCCGTGCAATTTGGTTTTTTGTTACCTGAAGGTGATCTGCAAATGCCATTGCAAGATCCGGTGACGTGGCAGCTTCTTCAAGTTTAGGTAGAGCTTTTGTCAGTTGCCGCTCAGCATTGTAGACATCGGATAATTCTTCAACGAACAGTGTTTTAAGCATTGACTGATCAGCTGCATTCATTTTTTGCCTTGATGATGACTTTTGCATAAGCATGAAACTTTTAGTGAAGTATATTTTCAGAGAATTGGAATTGTAAAAAACCATACCGGCTGTTCCCACATCTGCTGAGCACGAAAGAAACACATGTCTAAGAATGTGTACTTTGAATAACTTGCTCACGCAATGAAGCGTCTCAACTTGCCAAGACGTTTGAAAATATCCGTATTTCCACGGATAGATCATTCATAAAAACGTAAGCTTTATCATAGTATAACGAACTGTGATTGGTCCAAATGTATATAAATATTCCCAACGGGATAATGGTCTTTGTGATGTTCGAATGAGTAATGACCAATCTAAAACATATTTGAAAATTAGTCTATCCGTATTTCCACGGATAATTAAGCGCCAATACCGAGAAATATAGAAACATCCTGCCCGCTTCGGACAAGTTCAAACTGCGACGCTGGATTCCGATAGCTCTCGATAACCGTGGGGCAATCTCGGCGCTTCTAATCAAGGCCCTGCTGATGGTGATTCCGCGCGGAAGTACTCATTATCCCGCGCCATTCTTCGAACCCCGCTTCCCAACATAACCCCAATACACCCGATACACAGACAGCACGATCACCGGTGAAAAGTGAAGCATGGCAGGTCCCCATTGTTGGTGGCGGACGTCGACGTAAACCCAGTGCAAAAGCGTCAGCACGGCGGCGAGGTATACGAATCGTTGTATGGTCTTCCAGTCGCGGCCGAGCTCTTTCATGGCAAAGTCGTTGCTCGTGACAGCCAACAGCATGAAAAAGACGAACGCAAGCCACCCGGTCCAGATTCCAAAACTGAAAAATTCCTGTTCGTTAACTCCGCGCACGCGCTGGTCAAGCAGGAAAAAAAGCGCGTGTAAAAAAATGTATCCAAATGATGCCAATCCAATGTAGCGCCTGTTCGAGACAAGCCAATTCGTGAGCCATGCGGAAGGGAACATCATTGCCAGTGGAGTTATTACAAGCGAGACGATCAGAATGCGGACCCCATACTCACCGGTCTCGTGGATCACTCCTTTATAGGACATTTCACCGGCAGCGAATTCCCACAATAGAACAATTCCGGGGAGTGACATCAACAACCAAATGACAAACCGGTTAGACAACAGCGTAAGAATCCTTTTCATTGGCAATGGATTGCCGCGAAAAATAGCAAAATTTGAGTGAGATCGTGCTGGATCTTAGGGTTGAGGAGACAACTTTGACTACGAATCAGTTGGGCATGTGGAGTATTGGGAGCGTGGAAATCAAAAAAAAGAAGGGCTATACCGGGTATGCCAATCGCGAGTGTCTGTGCATTACGATTGATTTTAACTTGCCCTCTCGCAAGGTAACAGCGCTCTTAGACCGACTCATCGAATGCTACGGTAAGCCAAAAAGAATTCGAACTGATAATGGACCAGAATTTACCTCCAAATGGTTTCAGCTGTGGTTGAAACAAAAGGGTATTGCCTGGAGCCCTATACAGAAGGGGTCACCACAGCAGAATGCCATCGTGGAGCGTTTCAACAGGACATATCGAGAAGACGTACTAGATGCTAATCTCTTTGCCTCATTAAATCACGCGCGTGAACTAACGGCGAAATGGCGGTGGGAATATAATCACGAACGTGAGCACCAGTCACTCAACTATCGTACCCCGATCGCATATGCTGCGTAAGGATAGCGTTGGAAACTCTTTTTCTTTTTCCTAAAAAAAGTAAGGGCCATCACCTATGAAGGGCTAGCCCAAAACGTTCAATTTGATCTCGGTATTAATAAGGACGAATTGTATCTCTACTTTAAATATTGAATAAAAATCGTCCAACTTCGACGGTAAGCGGATTTATGTAGTTGCCAAGACTGACTCGCCGTTAAGAGGCAAATACTTAGGCCATAAGTGCCCGCAATAAATATATGATGCGGCCACGATCAACATTGGGGACTTATCAGCGGGACTTAAAGCATTCAGGGTACCGCACCTTCGCGCGCTCTGAAATCCGGCGGGCGTTCTGGCAGGGGAATGTAATGAAGTTCTATTTTCAACGGATCCATTCGGCTTTTGTCGGCGGTATAAGCTATGACAAGAAAGCCCGCATAATCTATAAAGAATGTTTCTATACTGTGGTAAACCGGAGAGGGTGACGTAAACATTGGAGTAACTAAAGACTTCAAAATAATATCGCGAGTGGTTGCTGATAGCGTCCCTTTCATTTGCATCTTTCTTTATTTCAACCCTCGGAAAAAATACATAGCGACCGGTCCCTGTTCTATCGTAACTGATCGAGCGTTTCATCCTGGATGTAAGTGATCGGCAGGACTCCTTTATTCATGGGCGCACCGACAGGGAATATCACCGCTAGGAGAATGATGCAATAATTCATCCGATATCATTCGCAGGATTCTATTTGAAAAACATATAGAATTGTTAATTTTACATTGTTTTGGCTGGCTTTATCTACATTCTGAAAAGAGTTGGAGTTCTTTTTATTGGCTTTTTTGTGCAAATTTCGGTTGGCGTATGCCAACCTCACGCCGATGTCATCTCCTCCTCGCGCCTGGCGAACAGGCTCAATTCGCTGACCGTCAGGTATGGTCCTGCTGTGTACCGTATTACGGATGACGCTGATCCGGGAACGCTTCGTTATCTCTTTACTTCTGACATCGCTGACAGCCTGGCGCTTGCCAGGCGGCACTACGCAGATTCATACCGGCAGTATATCAAAAGCGATTGGGGTCTTAAGGCCTCCGGTGGTTATATCTACAATTTCTCGGACGGCTTTGAAGAGTCAGGATTCTTCTACCGGCAAAGCTATAACTTCGGGGTAGACTGGAACCTGCTGAAGGAGGGGCTGCTCGATAAAAGCCTGTCAGCACGTGAAAATCATTACCGCGACCTGATATCCAACGCCCGCTACAAAATTGACAAGGTTGTAGAGCAGAACCACCTGCTCGAACGGATGACCCGCAAATTTGAGGCTGATATCACGGCAAAGAAAACATTCGTGCTCCAGTTCCTGATGGAATATGAAAAGCTGGCGAGAGATCTGTACCTCGGCAGGCATATCCTGTGGGAAGATTTCCTGACGATCTCGAACCGCAAAAAGCAGGTCACTGCTGAGCTTGGCAATGCCGGCTCCGTTGTGCATAAGCCTTTGCGGCCGTATACAGATTCCGACCGGCTTCCGTTCCTTGTGCTGGCAGACAGTGCGCTGTTTTCCACATTTGACCACTGGCGAATGGATTCAATCCTGCGTTTCAAGGACGAGGAGAACCGGCTGCGGTATGGTTATTGGAGAGAAGTATCGCTGCGTCCTTACCTGAGATATAATCACTTCACCTACAGTACCCCTCAGCCCGAACGTGATTTTTTTTCCGGGGGGATTTCCTTTTCTGTCCCGATCCCGTTCCGGAAAGCTTCGGCCGAACACCTCCGGACCGCATCAAGAAATGAGCTAAGGAACGAATTAATTCAGCGACGCCAGGCCGATCTCATAAAGCTGAATGATCTGGTGAATGCTTATCAGGCTCAGGCTTCAAGGTATTTACAACAGCTTCATGAATGTCAGGTCATCGAGGAACAGCTGCGGAAAGAAGACATTAAAAAAGGACTTTCAGACCCGGAATACAGCCCGCTCAGGACGCTTGACCTTGTGCATCAATGGCTGGAAAAAGATGTCGCCATGCTGCAGACCAAAGAAATGCTATACCTGCTGATCGTCAGGATTTCAGTCCTGACGGATAGTCCGCCGGAAATGTTTGCCAGGCCTGCGGAAGTAACGCTTGAAAAATTCCTGCCGCAGACGTTTGTCGAGAAGAGTATATATGTATGGTCATCTTCGCTGCGCAACTTCCCGGTGTCTATCCTCAGAGACGACATCGCGGCAAACGGATACTCCACGGTGCTCCTTTCCATTGACATGAACGATACGCTAAGGCTGAAGGCCCTGGATCTCGTGAACGAGTTGAAGGAAAAGGATATCAGCGTTCAGCTGATGATCGCCAATAATTCCCTTGTACTTGCCAAAAACAAGGACCGCCTTGCTGAAAACCTGAATTTCAATCTTCAAATTCCGGGCGTTACGGGAATACATCTCGATATCGAACCACATACACGTGATGACTGGTCTGAGAGGTCCAATGAGCTGATGCACGATTATGGCCGGATGATATTTAATGCAGCTGAGGTTACGAAGAAGGACGGCCGGATGCTATCGATCAGTATTCCGGTTTCCTATGATATGAAATACCTGAGGCCTTTCAAGGACCAGATTGATCTTATTTATCTGATGGCATATGGCCGCAAGGACGTTGAATATATCACACGGAAGATCACCGAGGAGGTGTCGGAATTTCATAACAAGGTAGTACTCGCGCTCAGCGTCAAGGATTTCGGGAGCATAAGTGAAATGGAAAACTTTATGGCAAAGTTGACGGAAGCAACCGGCATTAGCAGGTTTGCTGTTCATGATTACAATCAGGTGAAAGAAACCCCAACACATTGAAAAGTACATATTTCAGCAGGTCCAGCGGTGAGATCCGGATCATTAAAAGTCCGGAGACGAGGAAACGCTTTAACTGGGACAAGACCATTTACCTTTTCATTTTCACCAGCATCATCGCTTATCTTGTCTACTATCTGGCAGAGAGGGCTCTTGTAATAAAAGAAACCGGCCAGGTACAATTTGAATCGCTCGAGATTCAGTATTTCAAAGACATACAAATTCAAAAGCTGTTTGTCGGCGAAAGTGATTCCGTCATGCGTGGCGACACACTTTTTTCATACCACATCGAACGGGGGGATCAGTTTTCCTTATCCGACAACAGGGTTGAAAAGCAGCAGGATTTGGACGAAGCAGTTGCCAGGCACCAGGGCCAGATCAGACTGAAGGAGGCGGAACTTTTTTCGCTGAAATCGTTGCTGGAATTTACACAACAGGAGAAGTCGCGTATTGCAAAAGAAATTTATCTCAGCGTTTATACTTCCAACCGACTTGATCCCTATGTAAGAAAAGAAGAGGAATTGAAATCGTCGATTTATTTGTTGGAAAGGGAAATCGAGGTCATGAGAAGTATTACGCCGGTTATCAGGCAGGCGTCGGCTCTCTCTGGTTTTTCCGGTGAGAACACGCTTCATTATTTTACCTCGCCGATCCCGGGTACTGTCGCTCATATCTATATGACCGAGCATGAAACTGTACTGGAGTCGGAACACATCATGTCGTTGTTCCTGCCACACAAGAACGTACACATCAAAACCTTCTTTTCTTCAGACGACATGAAGTACCTTAAGATCGGAGATGAGGTGGATGTTGTGTTCCCCGATGGTACTAAAAGCCCTGGCGTGGTCAAGCAGTTCTTTTATGACACATACGAATTGCCCGTTCAATTTCACAAATATTCAGAAGACGTGTACAAAAGGATTGAAGCTGACATTGAACCGCTAAACCCGCAAGACCAGGAAAAATGGAACGCTTCGATCAAATTGGAAGTAGTCGTAAGGAAAAACAAATACTGGTAGCGTAAAAAGTGCAGGCCATAAGCCCAAAACCCGAATCATGAAACCCATTGGCAACAGTCTTCCGGAAAGTCTTAAGATAGTTTATAGCCCTAATGACTTTGATGAAAACTTCGACGGTTATCTCGGCGTGCTGATCTCCAACGTTGCGGAAACCGACCAGATCCGCTATATCGTTCGGCGAATAAGGCTCAATGAAAATGAAAAGGTCAGTCTTTTGCCGATCATTGTTCACCACGATTTTAAAACCCTACCGGATTCCCTGGTCAACCTGGTGGATCTGACCATCCGGGACCTTACTTCACAAAGCAGCCAGGTGGCGGAGCTGGTCGCCAATATCCAGATGGCGCTTCAAAGAATGGAACCGGTGGAAAATGTGGACAAGTATGAAGAATATATCATTACACGCGCACTGAGGTTTATCTATTCGCGGGGCAAAAAAGTCCTCAGTCCCGCCATCACCGACGACGGGCCCGTTGGGTACGTTCACTCCTTTATTACCCAGTTCATGGACAGGGAATATTCGCTTGACCAGTATAATATTCTGCGGATGGCGGTCAAGGAAGGGTATTTCACAAGTGAGTTTGTCGATGTCATTTACCTTTGCAACAAGTGCCATTCAGGAGCGCTGATGTACCGGGAGGCCTGCACGACATGCAACTCGACAAACCTGGTGCAGGAGGATATTGTTCATCATTTCCCTTGCGCTTACGTCGGCCCTCAGTCGGACTTCATTGTCGCCGGACGCGAGCAGGATCTTATTTGTCCAAAGTGCAACAAGCGGCTAAAGCACATCGGCGTTGATTATGACAAGCCTTCCAGTGTGTTTATCTGTAACCAATGTAACCAAAGGGCACAGCAGCCGACGATCATGGTGAAATGCTGCACGTGCCTGGCGGAAAATTCCGTTGAACATCTGATAAAAAGGGAAGTGTTGCGCTATCATGTGACGGCAAAAGCGATGCACGCAGCCGTCCAGGGCACAACCTTGTCGATCAATAAGTTTTCCGACATCCGTGGAACAATACCGAGGGACGTGTTCAATCTGTTCATCGCCCAGGAAGTAGAGCGCATGAAAAATGCAAAGATCGAAAGCTATCTTGCGAAGCTTGAATTTCCGAATATCATCGATCTTTTTCACAAGATCGGCAACGATGCGCAGATGATCCTGTTGGCTGATATCGTGAATCTGATTCGCTCAAATCTGGCAAGTTCTGACCTGGTGTGCATTGAAAACAGCTCGACTTTCCTCGTTGCGCTCCTGGACCGAAAACACGAAGATGCAATCAACTGGATCTCTAAAATCACGATCGAGATCAGGAGGTCCCTCAAGGATAACCACGATGACTTCCGCGCGGAAGCAACTTTCAATCTCAAGAAACTGATGCCTTTCAAAGAAGCAAACGATCAGCTGCGATCGCTTGTGGCTTTACAGGAAAAAGGATCATGATCGACGAATTTTTTTTATATTGGCAATCTCAGGGTCTTGCGGCTTTTGTGTGAGTCTTCTGGTTCTTTGTCTTTTTTGAGTTTACCAGGTATGTGCTGCTCGATTACATCGTCGTGCTCTGGTACGCGATCATACGCCAGGTCAGACAGAAAAAATGGAACCTCGCCAGATTTTCACTTCTGACTGAAATGCCGATCGTGTCAGTTATTGTGCCCGGAAGGAACGAAGGGCCTCATCTTTTCAAACTTGTCAAGTCACTGGCCGAGCAATCGTATACCAACCTGGAGATCATTGTGGTTGACGATGGCTCCGACGACCAAACGCCTTTGATCGGGCGAAGCCTGCAAAAGGCAGGGTTGATCACCACTTTCATCCGCAATGACGAAAGGGGAGGAAAGGCGTCGGCAGCAAATCTGGCATTAAGGCTTGCCAGAGGAAAGTTCATTGTCCACCTGGATGCCGACAGCTCTTTTCATCACGATGCCATTGAGAATGCCATCATCCCATTTTATATGGATGAAAAAATCGGCGGCGTTGGAGGAAGCCTGGAAGTGAGGGATGCCAATAAAAATTTGTGTACCTCTCTTCAAGCGATCGAATATCTGAAAACCATTACCATGGGCAGGATTGTGACTTCCACGCTCGGAATTTATCCGATCATCAGCGGCGCCTTTGGCGTTTTCAGGAAAGATGTTATGGACAAGATCCGCGGCTGGGATATCGGGCCGGGGCTGGATGGCGACCTGACGGTAAAGATCAGAAAAGCAGGATTCAAGGTTCATTTTGAACCGACTTCCGTCGGATTGACCGCGGTGCCTTCGAACTTTCTTAAGCTTTCCAGCCAGCGTTTACGGTGGAGCAAGTCTGTCATCAGATTCAGGGTCCGCAAACACGCAAGCGTTTTTTATCCCGACGAGCACTTCTCCTTTATGAACCTGCTTGCTTCAACTGAAAGCATCCTGTACGGGGTCATCTTCAATGTACTATGGTATTTTAATCTCGTCGACCAGATCATTCACTATCCCCAGCAATTGATCTTCATTTTTCCGATGAGTTTTCTTTTGTATCTGTCCGCAAATGTTTTCCAGTTCTTGCTGATTCTGACATTGTCGCATGACGACCTGTTTAAACGTTTACGGCTGATGCCATATTTGCCCCTCATCGTGATCTATAATGGCATCTACCTCCGCGTGATCAGGACAATTGCCCATATAAGCGAGACCTTCTTTTTTACTTCTTATAAGGATCCATGGAATCCGGCGAAAACTTCCAGGCATGCACAGACAATGAAACTGTAAGTCTCACCGAAATCTGACGGCCGAAATGAAAACAGCATCGGCAAGCATCAGGAGCTTAATCCATTTTCGATCCTGACGTTAAATAATTCATCAAAAATAGTTTGGCTCCATTTGCGTGCACGGTGTTGTCTAAACGGTTTCCGCGTGCATACTTTAATAGCCAAAAGCTGTTCTGCTGACTGCGTCCTTGCAAAATGGATAGACCATTGAAAACAAATCAACGCCATCGGCAAACCCGACGTGCTAATTTTCGATGACCTTAGCCTGCAGAAGCCCAGACGATTACTCACGCTTAAACTTTTTGGAAGTGAGGGAAACATACACCTCAATGACGCCGAAATACTGTATCGTTTCTTGATCTGATTCAAATATGGACTCATGGCAACCCAACTTACGCTACGGTTGTTGCCAACGACGTAGCTTCTGCATCTATTTTACAATAGTAAGAGCGGACTATCAATTTAAAGCGGCAATACCTCAATGAAAGAGTTTAAGTCAACAAAAAGAAAACCGCTGTAACCCCGCGGTTCACAAGCAAATCTCAGGAAAAAACACCGAGGCTCTTTTTTTCACCATGCGTGCAGGTTACACCAAAAAAAAATCAGGATGGCAAACCACCCTGATTTTTTTCATGCGATTGATCGTGAATTCGCAGCAGCTATTCTTTAAATACCTTTTGAACCACGCTTCTCTTTCCATTGCTCACCCTCACAATATAAAGTCCCGATGGCTTGTCGGTAATATCAAGCACATATTCACTGTGCTTCACACCATCGTGTAATAGTAACGACCCGTTAGAATTCATCAGGCGTATGCTTGAACCATCTCCCCATCCGGACGATAGGCGGACAACAAACTTTCCGCTGCCGGGATTTGGAAAGACATCGAGTAAAAACTCCGGATCCTGTTCCGGCGTGTCGCCGTCTGCGATCATGGTGTTCATTCGTGCGCCGGAAGATTTTGTGATCGAGCAATTATCACCAAAGAAGTTCGTCGCATCACCACTTGCGGTCTCGAGGTAGAACGCCGCATCTTCCAGCGTTCCTGTCCAGTTGAGATTCACGGATCCCGAAATCTGTGTCCATCCGCTGCTGCTGAATGCCCCCGATGCGCTGTGGTAATAGGAGTTGCCACCATAGCGGATCATTACTGTGACCCTGCCAGTGCCGGAGCCGCTTTCTTTTTTCATCCACGCAGCCAGGTTGTACGTACCTGGTCCGCTCGAGGCCAGTGCCGTCCTTATGTTTTGATTTGGACCAGCCCAGCTAGCGGCCCGGCCGCTGACCCGCACTCCATAAGAACCCGATTGCTTTTGTGCTGCGTCTTGTGTGATCGTGCAATTGTTCCCTGTCCACGGACTCAGGGAGCTTTCGAACCCGGAATTCGTCAGAAGATTAGTTGGGGTCGAGCCACCTGTTCCATAGACCTCCAACTCAAAGATGGAATAGCCATAAGGAGTGCCGCGGGCGGTACCATAGATCCGAACATATCGACCGCTGCCAGATAACCCGGTATGGTCATTGACAAGCGACGTGTTGCCAGTCACCGTTTTCATCGTTGTCCAGCTTGTGGTGCTGGTGCCGATTTGCACCAGGTAATCGCGTCCATATGCCGCTTCCCAGGTTATCTTTACCCTGTTCACACTTTGCGTTGTGCCCAGGTCGACATAAATCCATTGCGGATCGGCAAACGCTGATGACCAGCGCGTCGTTCCATTGCCGTCAACAGCAAGTGACCCCGGATAGCTTGCGCTCTCTGTCGATGAGACCGTCACACTTTTATTGAGCGCAAGGTTTGCGCCGCCAGAACCATTGACCGTGATGCTGCGTGCCGCCGAGGTTGTGGTTAGTCCGCTATTGTCCGTAGCTCGCGCGGTAAGTGAATAGCTGCCGGCAGCGACGTTCGACCACGAGACGCTATAGGGGCTCGTATTATCAGTTGCTATCAGCGTGCTGCCGTGGTAAAATGAAACAGAGGAAATTGTTCCGTCGGAGTCCGATGCCGAGGCTGAAACAGTGATGGTGGCCGGAGCCGTGAATGTAGCACCATTCGCGGGGGCCGTCAGGCTTACGGAAGGCGGTGAACCCGGAGACCAGTTTTGCACGATTCCTTTCACCAGTAGTCCTGACTGGGTTAGGTCCGCATCGGTCCAGCTACCGGTCGTGTTCACACCCGGCTTCAAAATAGAAGCTGATTCTGCTTTGTCGTTGATCGACCAGTTGCAATTGCTGATGCCGTTCTCTTTCATAAAGGTCACCCACTCATTGGTGGAAACCTGGTCGACAAAACCGCTTCCTGAAGCTTCACATGTTCCCCACTCCGTTACGAACAACGCGACACCTCTTGAAAGTGCGGTCGCTGCTTTTGTGCGCAACGATGCTTTGTGCGTCGCGGCATAAAAATGCAAAGTGTATGCGATGTTGGTGCCGGAAATAGGATCACTTGCGGCGACATCGACATCCTGCGACCATGTGGGTGTACCCACTACGATAAGGTTGTCGGGATCTACGGCCCGTATTGCGCTGATCACAGCTTGTGCGTACGGTTTTATGGTTCCACTCCATGAAATCTGGAGCGGTTCATTGTAGATCTCGTAGATCACATTCTCACGCGTGCCATATGTTTGCGCCATTTCCCGGAAAAAATCGATTGCCTGCTGCTGATAACTTTCTGCGTGGTGTGAGTGCCAGTCAATGATCACGTACAATCCGGCGGCGATCGCTGCATCGACCACGGTCTTCACTTTATTTTTATTCGACGGATCCGACAGGTATCCACCGCTGTCTTCCACACCCATTGACGCCCTGACGATGCTGGCCTTCCAGTTGTTCTGGAAGTAGCTCACGACAGACGCATTGTAGAACCGTTCCCCACCCCAACCGGTGTTTGACCAAAAAAAGCTCGCTCCCGAAAAACTGACGACCTGATTGTTTTTGTTAACAATTCTGTTTCCGCTAACCCGAAGGGCACCGTTCACCGACACGGGCGTTTGCGCAATGCACAGAGACGCCGCAAACACAAAGAATGCCGCAACGGCGGAAATCCTTGCCGTGGACCTTTGATTTCTGGCTGTTTTTCTCATAAGAAGATTTAAGTTTTGATAAATTTTTGATTGCTGACCGGGGTTTTGGTTTCATTGCCCCGGTGTACGATAAACTTACATTCCAGGTGCCTCGCGTCCTGCAAAAAATGGCCGACAACACATGGACAATTCACATGGACAAATCATGGACACCGGTGCCGGATCCGGCGAAAAATCGCTGGATTCAATTTTCGAATCGGATAAATTCATTAAATCAGCGCGCAAAAGCGATTTGATAAGGCAATTGCCTTCCTCTGTATGTTTTCCTTTGCTCAATGCGCTGCAATTTGGCAGGGTGACAACCTGCGGAACGCCCTATGGACAGACAATGGACATGCCAGGTCGACGGGCCTTAACAAACTGAGCTGAAATGGGAAGCGGTACTCTTCTATATATGTGCTGGCATTTGTAAATTGAAATAAATGAAACTTTGACAATGCAGGCGAAACAGCGGATAGGAGCTTTTCTTTTGACTTGCATGAGTCTGGTTGCCACTTTTGCCATCGGCCAAAATCTTACAGATCGCATTACAGCGCTTGGACAACCACTGATCACGAACATCTCTTCTAAAGTTTATCAGGCGCATCCCAACAATTTTGATGTGATCCAGGACAAAGACGGAGTTCTCTATGTTGCCAACCTGTGGGGTGTTTTGCAATATGACGGAACGCTGTGGAGAAGAATACGTCTGCCCGGAGGTGTCAGCTGTACGTCGCTTTCGCTGGATTCGGATGGAACCATATACGCAGCGGGAAGAAATACGATTGGCTACCTAACGCCGGATTCAATCGGCGGCAAAAAGTACACATCACTCACAGAACAAATCCAGCCTGCAGACCGTCAGTTCGATGAGATCTGGAAAATAGCGATCTCAAAAAAGTTCGTCCTGTTTGCCGGTTACACCAAACTGTTTTGCTATGAAAAGCAGACAAAAAAACTGGTGAAGGTCCGTGATTTTCCCTGGCATGTTTATCAGCTCGGCGAAAAAACGTACGTTACCGCAAATGACGGGCTGTTCAATTATTCCGACGCGGGCCTGGTACAAGTTCCTAACACCACTTTTCTCGGGAAGAAATATGTCACAGGAATTACAACAGTTGACTCCCGTCTGCTGATCGCAACTTACGAAGCGGGCTTTCATTTCTTTGACGGAAAGAAATTCCAACGCTGGAATGTTCCGTTGAATGAGACTTTACGGTCCTATAATGTCACCCGGATTCACTATGCGGGCAACAACCGCCTGATCGTTTCTACAGAGTTGAATGGAGTGATCATCTGCGATCTTGAGGGCAATGTGGTCAGTGAGTTCAACAAGAACAAAGGTCTGGCGTCGAATATGGTGTCGGGCTTTTATCTTGACAGGCAAAACATCCTGTGGATGACGACCTACAACGGTGTTGCCTATGCCCGGGTGTTCGACGAGATCGGTTTCATCAACGAAAATGCCGGTGTGTCGGGAATACCTCACAGCTCGGCAATACACAATGACAGTTTGTTCCTGGCCACATCAGAAGGACTTTACGCTGTCAGCCTCGACAACAACGCTGCGAAAAAAATTGAACGGAGGTACCAGGGGCTGGTATGGAACGTGGCGGTCATTGACGGCGAGCTTTTTTGCGGCCAGGCGATCGTGGCGACAGTATTTCGCAACGGAAAATTTGAGACGTTTTACGACGAAGGCACATGGATGTTTCTCCATGAGAAAAGAGAACAAAAAATATTTATCGGAACGTATACGGGTTTGCATGTGGCGGCAAAAGTCAACGGTCAATGGAAGTACAGTCACCGGGTAAAAGGATATCAGGGGTCAACACGAAATTTTGTCCGTGACAGACTGGGAGATATCTGGATTACGTGGGATAACCGCGGCATCATAAAGCTCAGGCTTAACGCTGCGCTCGATTCGGTTGTGCAGCAGAAAACTTTCGCCGCGTCAAATGGCCTCCCCCACGAGCATGGTGTCAATATCACAAAATGGAATGACGAGATCCTGATTGCGACCCAGGAAGGCATCTTTACCTACGATTATGATCATGAGCAAATTGTTTCATACGACAAGATCAACACCGTTATCGCCGCGAAGGGATACAAAGCGATCAAGAAGATCGTCCCGGCAACGGAGACTGAATTGTGGCTTGCCGATCATAATGGCTCACTCCTCCGGATTGTAAAGACCGATCACGCGTTCGAAGTCGTCTCCGCGACCGATATGCTCCGTAATAATCTGTTAACCGACTTTGAGCATCTCAACCCGCTTGGAGAAAACCTCCTTGTCGGAACGGTGCAGGGATTTGCAATCAAGAATGCAAAAGGAGGGTTACAGGATCACATTCCGCGGATCTTTGTCTCCAGGATAGAATCGGCGGGTACGATCCTGCATGACGGCACGAGCACGCCGCAGCTTCGCGACGCGCTGCCTTACAATCGCAATTCCCTGCAGTTCACATTCGGGTCCGACTCTTACGTCGACCCGAACACGAACAAGTATCAATATTTTCTGGAAGGCTTCGCGAATGAGACAGACTGGTCAGCGCCTTCATCCCTGCCACGGAAAGAATACACGAATCTGCAGGCCGGCGATTATAAGCTGCACGCCCGCTTGATAAATGGAGCAAACAGGGTGAGCGACGAGGCATTAGTCGCTTTTACAATCCTGCCACCCTGGTATGAGTCGACATGGGCATACTTCCTGTACGCCGCGCTCTTCCTTGCGTTCAACTACTTTTTTTTCAAAGGCGTTCGCAGAAAGATCGAACGGGAAAAACAGCGGACTGCGCGCGAAGAACAGCACGAGAGATGGGTGAAAGAAAAGGAATGGGAGGAGGTCAATCTCAAAAATCGGAACGAGATGCTGGCCCTCCAGCAGGAAAAGCTCGTTCTCGAGCAGGCGGCCCTCGCCGAGCGGGAACTTCTTCTGGGTCGGCAAAGGCAAAAGGACCTGCAGGTAAGCGAGCTTGAGCGTGAAAAGCTCGAGGCGGACATCCGTCATAAAAACAGCGAGCTGAGTATGCTTACAATGCACATTGCCCAGAAAAATGAAATGATTCACCAGATCTCCAACCAGGTGGTAAAAACGCTTGCTGCCACCAGGGATGATGCCGTTATCAGGAAACTTAAGGAGATCAAGGACTTGTTACAGAGAGATCTTGGGTCAGACCAGGAGTGGGAGAGGTTTACCAACCATTTTGATACGGTACATGAAGGGTTCCTCAAAAGATTGAAGCATCAGTATCCCGATCTCGGAGCTTCGATGCTGAAATTGTGTGCCTTCATTAAAATGAGGCTGTCGTCCAAACAGATTGCTTCGCTGATGAACACGGCTCCGGAGTCTGTTCTGAAGGCGCGCTACCGGTTGCGGACGAAATTCGGGTTATCGAAAGAACAGGGCTTGGAAGAGTTTCTCAACGAATTCTGAAAAGGATGTCTGAGTGGGTGAGCTACGAAGCAAACTCTTTTCATTCCCCCGGTTGCATCATAATAACAAAAAGTTTCTTACTCAGACCTCAGACTCTTCACGGGATTCGCCAACGCCGCCCGGATCGCGTGAAAGCTGACGGTGAGCAAGGTCACAAGCACTGCCCCAATGACTGTCAACACAAACACCCACAAGCTCACTTCGGTCCTGTAGTCGTAGTCGAGTAGCCAGGTGGTCATCAGGTAGTATCCCAATGGACAGGCTACCAGGCAGGCGATGATCACCAGGATCATAAAATCTTTCGACAACAACTGCCAGAGCTTCGCCACACTGGCGCCCATCACTTTGCGAATTCCGATCTCCTTGGTCCGCTGCTCGGCAACGTAGGAGGCCAATCCAAACAGTCCGAGACAGCAGATGAAAATTGCCAGGGATGAAAAGATCCCGGCCAGAACACCGATGCGTTCCTCCTGGGCAAACTTGCGCGCATACTCTTCATCCACGAAAGTGTAGTCAAAACCGGCCATCGGGACATTCTTGTTGAACACCGACTTGATCTTTGTCAACGCGTCCGCTGCGCTTGCATTTGGGTCGATCCGGATGTGCATCAGCCCAAGAAAAACTTTTGGATTGTAAAAGTATAACGTTTGCCTCACCGGTTCATAGGGAGATTCCATCACCATATTCTTTACAACACCAATTATTGTGCGCGTCCATTTCTTCTGGCCAAACTCGTTCACATCTGTGAATTCCTGCCCGACAGGATCTTTCAAACCCATGTATTCGACTGCGGCTTCGTTGAGAATGATGGCTTCGGTTGAATCGGTAGAGATCTCCTTGCTGAAATCCCTTCCCGCCACGATCTCCCAACCTACCGTTTCACCGAAGTCTGTAGTGATGTTGCAGATCGCAAACGAGGCGTCCATGTTCGGATCTTTTCCTTTCCACTCATAACCGTTCGTCGTATTCCAGATGGCTGTCAACGGGCCCGATGAGGCAGTCAACGCCGCCACGACACCGGAGCCTCGTAGCTCATTTCTGATCACATCGAGTTTATTTTGAAACGCGGGATCACTCACGTGCACGGTGATCAGGCTGCTCCGCTGATATCCAACCGGGCGATTCCGCGCAAATTGTATTTGTTGATACACCACGATCGTTCCGATGATCAATATTACGGACGTGGTGAACTGCACAACCACGAGCACCTTTCTCGGCAGGGCTGCGAAATGTCCGCTCCGGAATACGCCTTTGAGCACCTTGACAGGCTGAAACGACGAAAGATAAAATGCCGGATAAACGCCAGCCAGCATTGCCGTCAACACGATGAACGCGAGCGACATTGCCCAGAAGACGGGATTGAAAAGAGGTAAGGTCGTGTCTTTGTCCGTGAGCCGGTTAAACCACGGCAGAAGCGACCCCACCATGATCATCGCAAACAGGAACGAAACGACCACGACCACCAGGGATTCGGTGAGAAACTGCGCGATGAGCTGTCCTTTTCGTGAGCCGACGACTTTGCGTACACCCACCTCTTTGGACCGCTTCTCGGAGCGTGCGGTGCTCAGATTCACGAAGTTGATGCAGGCAAGCACGAGTACAAAAACGCCGACGACGGCGAACAGCCAGACATAGGTGATACGTCCGCCAGCGGGCTTTCCGTTTTCCACGTTGCCGTACAGGTGCCATGTGCTCATTGGAATGATCTGAACAAATGGATCGAATCGCTCCTGTGTCTTATAAAAATCCGCTGGCATATTCTTCCTGTACAGCTCTTTCATCGCAGCGTTCACTTCTTCCATCGACACATTCGGCTGAAGCTGTACGTAGATGTTGATGGGATGATTGTCCCAGTCGGCTTCCTGCCTGCGCGCCCATTCGTTCACTGAAAGCCACAGGTCCCAGGGAGCAAAAAATTGTGTTTCGCCAAAATTGCTGTTTCGCGGAATGTCTTCATATACACCGGTCACGACGGCGTCCATCCGGCCGTTCAACCTGACGGTCTTGTTGATCGGATCTTCATCGCCGAAAAAAACTTCCGCGGTGGATCTCGAAAGGACGACGGAATGTGGTTCATCGAGACTTTTATATGATCCCCGGATCATATTCAACGAAAGCATTTCCAACGCACCCGGCTCGACAAACAATCCGTTCTTGAGCATGACCTTGTCATCAACGGCCACTGTGTGATTTCCCGGCCACCAGGCCATCAATACGTGTTTGAAGTACTGACCGTAATTGTTTCTCAATGTTGCTCCAACCGGATACTGCATCGACTTGTCTCCATCTACGATTGACGTGGCCGGATCGGAATGGAAGCTCCACACCTGTCCGATGGACTCGTAGTTCCTGTGATATTTGTTAAAGGAAAGTTCGTCGTAAACCCAGAGTCCGATGAAAATTGCAACCATCATACCGATAGCCAGACCGCCGGCGTTGATCAGTGAGTATCCACGATTTCTGATCACATTGCGCCAGCCAATACTGAAATAACTTTTGTACATACCCAATGCGTTGGATTGATAATTGTTGAATGGTTTCATGAACTCGGGCCTGAAGTAGCGGAGAACCCGCCACGTAAATTTCCAGCCCGCAGTACGTGGCGATGTCTGGCAGTTTTTCCTGAACATTTCATTCAGGTCACCTTCGATCTCCTCGATGCAATCTTCGCGGCAAAACCAGCGCAGGAATTGTAAAGCTCTCTTGGGAGGTTGCATCAGCTGAAGGAGATTTTAGGAATTCTTTTATACAAACCGCTTCGCAATGCGTACTGGCCGTCGAGCATTCTCTTACCCAGGGCAGTCACCGTGTAAAACTTCTTTCGTCTCCCTCCGCGGTCTTCGGTAATGCCACCGAACCGCGATTTCACAAAGCCTTTGTCTTCCATACGTTTCAGCGCGACATGGATGGCGCTGATGTTCAGAGGCTTTTTCAGTTCTTTCTCCAGGCCTTCAAGGATCGAGACACCATACGCCTCATCGTGCATCGCTGCCACCATCAGCAGCACCAGTTCTTCAAATTCGCCGAGTATTTGTTGTGCCATGGTATTTACTTAACAAGTATGAAAGTAATACATTTATTTCACATTTGCTAATTAAATCCGGCACCAGTTAAAATCTAGTTATTTACATTTTATATTAATACCTTACTCAGGTGATCCCTGGTCAAACCCCATGAGGCAGGAAAAGTTTATAACCCTTACCATCGTAACGGGATTTACCGTTCAATTTTTATGTTATGTAATAGCGTTATTATTTTTTCCACCGGACTTCAGCGGGGAGTTTCCCGCTTACAGCCAGGAGAGCAATCTGATTGTTGAATTTGGTCTTGCGCTGAACATGGCATCAGCGACCGTGATGGGCATCAAACTGGGTGATGAGCGCAAGATACTGGCCGCGGCAGGGTTTACGATGTTCGCCATCGCGATCGGGCTGAGCATGTCGTCGTTGTTTGAAGTATTTGATGTCATCGACAAGGCATCGTTCGAAAAATCTTATTTCATCAATACGTGCTCCAATTTCCTTTACGTCCCGGCCATCCTGCTGATCGCAACCTTTGACGGCTTCAAAAAATGGATCCATTACGTCAGCATTTTTACGGCATTGGTCATTTTTACTTCCGGAGTTCTTTTCATGTTTTACTACCGCAATTATATCGTGCTCGATATGTTCACAATGGCAGGATACCTCTTGCTTTCATTCACCCAGCTTATGTGGGCGTTGAACGTGTATACCAATTATCGTTTAAGGGTGGGCAACTCTTCCGTTATGGAATCCTGAACGCAGTCCCGATTTTACGCCTTAAAGCGCGGCTGTTCAGGCGTTTTTCCCAACAATGCCCAAGTATATACCTTGACTTACCAAGGCCGCTATCGTCTTTAGAATGTTATAATGATAGATATCTTTAACAAATATGTTATATTTGTTAAAGATAATTAACATTATGAGGACAAG
>DASPNN010000772.1:0-2849 GCA_035626495.1 Chryseosolibacter sp. | reverse complement strand
CGCGGCATCATCGCGAAGGTGGATGTGAGCAACCTGGTTTCTCTTCGCAAGGGGGGCACGCAGATCAGGCAACTGATCCGAAACGGAAAGTTTCCGGCAGACATGCAGAATGAGATCGTTGAACGCTACCATGAGCTCTCGGACCGCTACCGGCAGGACGCCACCGATGTCGCCGTTCGTTCCAGCGCCACTGCCGAGGATCTGCCCGACACCTCCTTCGCCGGACAACAGGAAACATACCTGAATGTCCGCGGGACGGAAGGTATCCTGGAAGCCGTTCGGAACTGTTTTGCCTCGCTGTTCACAGACCGGGCGATTTCGTATCGCGAACACTTCAAGTTCAACCATTTTGACGTGGCGTTGTCGGTGTGCATTCAGAAAATGGTGCGCTCGGACCTTGCATCATCGGGCGTGGCGTTTTCGATCGACACCGAGTCGGGTTTCAAAGACGCGGTGATCATCAATGGCTCGTACGGCCTGGGTGAAATGGTCGTGCAGGGGGCAGTTTCGCCAGACGAATTCATTGTATTCAAACCTACTTTGGAGAAGGGCTTTGATTCGATCATTGAAAAAAATCTCGGAAAAAAAGATCGCAAAATGATCTATGGCGATGACCCCGGCCAGCTCACGCGGATCGTGAACGTACAAAAAGATCAGCAGGAGAAATTTTGTCTGCACGACAGTCACGTCATTCAGCTTGCGCAATGGGTCAGTATGATCGAGAAGTATTACACCAAGAAGAAAGGCCAGTGGTGCCCGATGGATATTGAGTGGGCTGTTGATGGATTAACCAATCAGTTATTCATTGTCCAGGCCCGGCCAGAAACCATCCACTCGCAAAAGGACAACACAAAACTTGTGGAGTATAAGATCGCGGAAGGCGCACACGATAAACGGATTCTGCAGGGAATTGCCGTAGGAAGCAAGATCGCAGCCGGCAAGGTTGTGATCATGTATGCGCTGGATGGGCGGGATGGCTCGCACGACGGGAGTGATTTCAAGGATGGTGATATTCTTGTCACAGAGATGACCGATCCGGATTGGGAGCCTATCATGAAGAAAGCTTCTGCCATCGTGACCAATAAGGGTGGCCGCACTTGTCATGCTGCAATTGTTGCGCGTGAGCTTGGCGTGCCGGCAATTGTCGGAGCCGGAAATGCAACGGATGTGCTGGGGGAGAAACAGCTGATTACCGTGTCCTGCTGCGAGGGCGAAGTTGGACACGTTTATGAGGGTGAAATTGCTTTTAAGAAAATAGAGACCGATTTGAGCGAGTTGCCTGAGGTCCCGGTTCCAATCATGCTGAATGTGGCATCGCCGGAGCTTGCATTCAAATATTCTCACATACCGAACGCCGGGGTCGGCCTGGCACGTGAGGAATTCATTATCAACAATTATATACAGGCACATCCACTTGCGCTGCTGTATCATCGCATGTTAGGTGACAAAGCGCTGACGGAGAAAATCCAGAAGCTGACCATTGGATATGAATCCGAGGAGACATTCTTTATTGAAAAACTTTCATACGGAATAGGCAAGATCGCTGCAGCATTTTATCCTAAGAAAGTGATCGTGCGATTTTCAGATTTTAAGACGAATGAGTATAGCAACCTGCTGGGCGGCTCGTACTATGAGCCAAAGGAAGAAAATCCGATGATCGGCTGGCGCGGCGCTTCGCGGTATTACTCTGATAAATACCGTCACGCATTTGGCCTTGAATGCATGGCAATACAACGCGTACGAGAAAAAATGGGGTTATCAAACGTGGTGGTGATGATCCCCTTCTGCAGGACGGTCGGCGAGCTTCAGCGGGTTTATGAGGTCATGAAGGAATATGGCCTTGAACGCGGCAAACTTGGATTGGAGGTCTATTTGATGGCGGAGATACCGGCGAACATTTTGCTGGCGGACGAGTTTGCCGAATATATTGACGGGTTTTCGATTGGTTCCAACGATCTGACACAGCTTACATTGGGGCTTGACCGCGATTCTTCTCTGGTGGCGGAGCTTTACGACGAACGAAATCCTGCAGTGAAGCGTTTTATCTCCACGCTCATCCAGACGGCTAAAAAGAAAGGTGTCAAGGTCGGAATTTGCGGTCAGGGGCCTTCCGATTTCCCCGACTTCGCTGAATTCCTGGTCGAGCAGGGAATCGACAGTATCTCGGTCACGCCAGATTCGGTCTTGAAGACCATCAAGACCTTATCAATCATGAAGCAGATCGTGCTGAACTGAGGCGTGTGAGCGAAAAAAACAAAAGCGGACATGGTATTTCAGGTCGACCCATGTCCGCTTGATATCGGCTTAACCAGTGGCTAATATTCGTCTTCGTTGAAGAAAAAGTCCTCTTTGGTCGGATAGTCCGGCCAAATCTCCTCAATGCTTTCGTACGGTTGCCCGTCATCCTCCAATTCCTGAAGATTTTCGACGACTTCCAACGGAGCTCCTGATCGGATCGAATAGTCGATCAGCTCATCCTTGGTTGCAGGCCAGGGAGCGTCTTCGAGGTAAGAGGCAAGTTCCAGTGTCCAATACATAGTGATTTATCCTCCCTTAATTTTTCGCAAAAATAAAATTTAATTGAAGAAAACAAACAACACGTTTTTTTTATTTAGAAACAGCCGAAAACCGAAGAAAAATTCATTTTTACATCTATTTCACCCTAAAAATGTAACCGCAGTTTCCGGTTGACACCAAACTAATTACCATATTTGCGCCTCGAATTCGAGGTTCCGGACTTCAATGTTAACATTCTGCCGTTCAATTTATTGTCTTATCTGAATGCAGAACAGGAACCCGCAGACATGTAATAAACGAATGCATTATGGCAGATGAAAAAATAATATTCT
>DASPNN010000771.1:0-2394 GCA_035626495.1 Chryseosolibacter sp. | reverse complement strand
TGCCCCCAGCACAAGCGCCTGAAAAAAATTTTTCGGATAATGTCCGCCGGTAAACGTCAGCCGATGGGTAATTGCAATGACCGAAGCGAGTAAGAATGCCCACACGAAGGAGTATGTGATGTTGATCAACGCCGGATACTCGTAGACCGGGGCATCGGGGAATATTTCGAACATGTCTTAATTTACTCGTTTGTCATTGATTGTTATAGCGATTTCTAATCATTCGATGAACCTGGTGTCGGCACGGCAAAAGTTTGCCACGTAGTGCCGCCATCCACCGTCAGTCCGAATGACTTGTCCGTTTGCTGCGCGCCGTATGTATAGGAGTCGATGGTCCTGCCATCAATATAAAACAAGCCGATGTCTTCACCGTCTCCGCTGAGGCGGAAGTTGAGATGAAGCGGTCCCTGGTCACCGTCTTCATCGGCCCATAAGATCAGAAATCCCCCCGGGGCGATCGTGGTCAAAGAAGGATCGGAATCCGGAATGCGGTTTCTGAATGGATTCGCATTGTCGTCCGACAAATACATCCCGGCGATGTCCACCTCTGTCGGTCCGGTGTTATGAATCTCAATCCAGTCGTCAAACTCCTGAACACCCCCGTCGTTGTCCGGACAACACGAGGCATTGGACGCCATAAATTCATTGATCCGCAGGGAGGGGAGCGGATCGGTGTTCAAAAGGTACTCGTGTGTGCCGTTGGGTGCGTTGAACGGATGGAGTGTCGTGGTGCCGAAAGAATTGGTGGCCGCGATATAATATGAAACCGTTCCCGTCGTGTTCACCGCCGGAATTGTCGCCTGGTAAAAACCCGCGGACACCGTCATGGCGACCTGCTGAAAGCCCGCTCCGTTGATCCTATAAAACAATTTCACGGTGGAGATACCGGAATTACTCAACACTTCGGCCCTTACTGTAACTGGATCTGACAACCCGGGCACCACCGGGACCCGCGAAACATTGGTGACGACCGACGACTGGTTATCACCATTTGGTGTTCCCTGTGTAGCGGTACCAGACAAACCAAGTTTCGCCGAGCCATCGGGAAATCTTCCATATGCCTGACCGTCCGCGAGCACCGGAAATTCAACCTGGTCGATGATCTTGCCCTGGGCATTCTCGAGGGTAATGGTTTCGCCGGTTGCTGCGAGCTGAAACCCTGTGTGAAGACCTGTAGCCGTGCCGTCGCAAAAAATCAGTAAAAATGAATTGCCGCCGATCGTTGTACCCGCAGGAAGCTCGTAACGATGCGCCGGGTCGTCATCATAAATCGCGTATCCTGAAAGTTCTTTGGATTCGGCGGAGGCATTATACAACTCCACCCAATCGTCACCAGACGCGGCGTAGACCTCGTTGATAAAAACGTTTTCTGAAATCACCCTGGGCCCGTCGTCGTCGCCACATGCAACTATGATCAGGGAGGCCACGATAAGTGGCGAAGCAACACTTTTAATTATTGATACGAACATTACCCAATTTTAATTCTTTTTCGGTAAAGATGAATGTTTAATATATTGGCTGGGGAAATAAATGTCAATTGTTGTAGACCACGGCCCGTGTTGCATAACGATCGTTCGGCTTCCGCATTAATTCTGCCCTGCATCACGCTGATCATGGTGTTACTCAGCATGAGCGATTCAGCCGCTACCCACATTCGCGCTGCCGACATTCTGGTTGAAAGAACGTGTGGAACGCGAACATTCAAGATCACGGTCGTCGCCTATCTCAATGCTTTATCGAATACACAATTTGGCGGTGATGACAACCGGGTCTACTTCGGCGATGGAGCTTTTGCCCAAATCCCGGAGACTGCAACCACGCCACGGCCGGATCTTGGCCAAAACGTCGGCATTGCAACGTTCACCACCTACCATACCTACTCGGCGAACGGCGTGTATAACATCTATTACATCGAAGGAGACCGGAACGGCGGGATCCTGAACATCCGGAACTCACACGATGTCAAATATGTGACCTTCGTCAAGATTGACATCCATGAACAATGGGGATGCAATCGCTACCCGGTGTTATCAGTCGTACCACTGGACCGCGGCTGTACAAGAAAAATTTTTTTCATACACCCGGCGCTTACGACAGCGATGGAGACAGTCTTTCCTATGAAATGTCTGTTCCATCCAGTGGAGAGACCACATTCGCAGACTACGTCGTACCGAATGACCAGCGGTTTTATACAAACTTCGGCGTCGGAAATGAAGCGGGAAACGGGCCGCCGGTATTTTCAATCAACTCCCTTACCGGCCTGATCACATGGGATGCACCTGGAACGCCTGGCGAATACAGCATTGCCTTCAAGATCATTGAATGGAGGAAGAATGCGGCCGGTCAATACATGCAGCTCAGCGTCACGACACGCGATATGCAGATCCTCATCGA
>DASPNN010000770.1:0-6268 GCA_035626495.1 Chryseosolibacter sp. | reverse complement strand
CGATCTCCTGGGCGAACAAGGCGTACCAATATGGCAAGTCCCTGAATTTAACGAGCGGTCTTGCCCGGCCTCTTAATATTATGGGTGTCGGCTTTAACTATAAAGGGGAGCGGCTTCTTGCGTATGAATACTATAATGACGCACTCAAACTGTCGGTCGCCCAGAACGACTCTGGCCAGATCGCGCACGCGAACAACAACATCGGCAGGTTATTCTTTGAACAGGGATTGCTCGAACGTTCGTATCACCATTTCATCGAAGCACGCTCCATCTTTCAGCAAATCAACGACCCTTCCGGGCTTGCTTACATTTATCAAAGTCTTGGTAACCTTTACAAGCTCCAGCACGACTATCGTAAATCGGAAGAGAGTTTCATGAATGCCTACCGCATTCGCCTGGCCCTCGGCAACACCCGCGATATCATGTCGGCACTGTTGTATATCGCGAGGCTTCACCAGGAGACCAGCGACTGGGAGAAATCGATCAAATATCTTACGCTGGCGGACTCGACCGGCCAGGTGATTCGCGACAATATCAATCTTGCTGAGATCAGGACCTACCTGGCCGAAAGTTACCTCAACGTGGGCAGGATCCAGGAAGCGGAGGCAATGGGAAGCGCAGGACTTCAAGTCATAGAACAGTTGAACAATGTGCGCATGAAACCCCAGGCTTATCATATGATGGGGCAGATCTTTCTAAAAAAAGGAGCGTTGAACAAAGCCGAAGACTATTTCACGTCTTCTCTCGAGGTTGCAACCCGCATCAAGGACCTGAACGCCCAGATGAAGGCTTACTACGACTTGTGGAAAATTGCCGAGCGCAAAGGCAACGAGCCGCAGCGACTCTTGAGCATGAACCAATACCTTGTGCTGAAAGACTCGATCAAGGACCTTGATCTGGCCAGGCGCGTGGAACGCCTTCAGTTCGAAATCGAAATTCAGCGGAAGGAACAGGAGAACCAGTTATTGAAAGCGCAGGACGAGGTGCAGGAAGCGGAAATAGAACAACGAAAGCTGCAGAACATCAGCCTGATCGTGATCGTAGGCTTCATCAGTATTTTTGGTTTAATGCTCTGGCAGAATAACCGCAAGCGCAAGGAAGTCAATGACCACCTCATGGTCAAGAATGAGGAGATAGAAAAGCAACGTGAAGAGATCGTGCGCCAAAACCAGAAATTGTCGAAGCGGAATCAGCAGCTGGCCGAACTTAACCACGAAAAAGATACATTGATGAGCATTGTAGCGCATGACCTTAAGTCACCGCTCAATAGGATTAAGGGCCTGACCGATCTGATGGAGCTCGAAGGTACGCTTCCTGAAGATCAAAAGATGTATGTGAAAATGGTCAAAGATGCCACGCAGTCGGGTCTCGACCTCATCATCGACCTGCTCGATGTTCATATGCTGGAGGAGAACGTTGAACCTACCTACACGCCTTTTGACCTGAGCAAGTTCCTGCTTGAAAAGATCGACGAATTCACGCAGGCAGCCGAAGCCAAAAGCATTCACCTCTACATCACACGCGTCTCCAGCGACGAAGTGTACTCCGACTACGATTACCTCAATCGTATCATGGACAACCTGTTGTCTAATGCGATCAAATTTTCCGAGCGCGGGTCGACCGTCGTCGTGGCGGCAGACTGTCTGCCCGACGAATTCTGGATTTCCGTGAAAGACCACGGGCCGGGATTTACCTCGAACGACAAGCTGCAGCTGTATCAGAAGTTCAGGAAGCTGACGGCGCGTCCGACCGGCGGGGAGACGTCTAATGGTTTGGGGCTCGCGATTGTGAAAACCCTCGTCGATCGTCTCAAGGGTAAGATCGAGCTTAGCTCCGAAGACGGAAAGGGCAGTGAGTTCGTAGTCCGCATTCCGACTGCGAAGGACCTTGTCCTAAAACAGAATTGACAAATTGCGGTCGCTGAACCGGGCGACTAAATTGTCTTCAAAGCCTGGTCAAGATCCGCCATCAGATCATCCGCATCCTCGACCCCGATACTCAACCGGATCAATGAATCAAGCAGACCGCTTTTCACGCGCTCCTCTTTGGGAATACTGGCATGGGTCATCGATGCCGGATGGTTGATCAGAGATTCCACTCCGCCGAGGGATTCAGCGAGAGAAAACAACTCTACATTTTCCATCAGCTTGACCGCGGTTTCAAGACTGTCATTCTTCAACGTGAAAGACAACATTCCACCGAAGTCGCGCATTTGTTTTTTTGCGACGTCGTGGTTCGGATGGTCTGCAAAGCCGGGCCAATACACTTTTCCAACCTTCGGATGAGCCTTGAGGAATTCGGCGATCTTCTTGCCGTTCAAGCAATGCCGTTCCATTCGAAGGTGAAGTGTTTTGATTCCGCGCAGGACAAGGAATGAGTCCTGCGGACCTGGAACGGCGCCGCACGAATTGTGAATGAAGGCCAGGTCCTGGTAAAGTTTTTCGTCGTTCATCACCAAAGCTCCCATGATGACATCCGAATGGCCCCCGAGATATTTAGTGACCGAGTGCATGACGACATCGGCGCCCAGATCGAGCGGATTCTGCAGGTAAGGACTCGCAAAAGTGTTATCGACCGCGACCATGATCTTGCGCTGACGGGCAATGTCGACGCACGCCTTGATGTCGACGATGTTCATCAAAGGATTGGTTGGCGTTTCGAGCCAGAACAGCCTGGTCTTCTCGTTCACAAACTGGTGGATATTTGACGCGTTGGTCAGGTCGATGAAATGGAAGCGGATGCCGAACTTTTCGAACACCTTCTTAAACATCCGGTAGGATCCGCCATACAGGTCATTCGAAGTGATCACCTCGTCGCCTGGCGATAACAATTTAATGACGGCATCGGTGGCTCCCATTCCGGAAGAAAAGCACAGCGCGAACTTTCCGTTTTCCAGCGCGGCTAGGCTTTTTTGAAGCGAGTTGCGCGTAGGGTTTGCCCCGCGCGCATAGGCGTAACCTTTATGCTTTGCGGGCGATTCCTGTACATAGGTCGACGTTTGAAAGATCGGTGTCATGATTGCGCCGGTTGACGGATCGGGCTCAACACCGGCATGGACCGCTTTGGTTGCAAATTTCATCTGGGAAACGGGTAAATGATTGGTGAAACAGGGCGTAATATTACAAAAACTTTCGGCGAAAAATGATCCGCAAGTATAACTGCTGCAACCAAACGAAAATGTCAGGGCTTGCGGTTTCGCCAATATGAGCGGATCACCTCTTTCCATTGGGGGCCGCTTTTCAGGTAGAGGGCTGTATTGATGAGCATCTGATCTTCGGGCGTGACCTTGGTTCTCACCTCAAGTGTCTTGATGATCAGGTCGTAGAATTTAGCCGGGAATTTTTCACCTTCTGCTTTGGCAATGGCCTGCAGGTCGGCCAGGATCTTATCGGCCGAAGGGTCTTCAGTGAAGGGGTCGGCTGCCGGTTCGGTAATGACGGCCGTGAGCATAAGGTCTTTCTTCTCCTTCAGAGTTTCGGGGGCGACCAGCGTGGCGGCCTGCTGCTTGAGGAACTGGTCCAGGTCTTTCAGCGTATTCTTCTTCTTGCTCATGAAATATGCTTTAATATCTCCTCCGCCACCGGCTGATATTCCTCTTCACGATCGACTGTGCTGAAATTAACATAAAGGTTCTTTTGTGGAACCATCACGGGCAGGATGACCGCATCGAGGTTCTTCAAATTTTCCCGGATTGTGTAAAGGTTCGTTGCGCTGTGAATGCGATTCGGCAGGATCAGAATTTTCAGCTTGGGGTTAAGCTCGCGGGCGGGCGCGAGATCAGTTACGGTCTGGTAGGTTACCAGCAGGTCGTTTTGGGTCAGGCTCGTCGGGACGATAACAACATCGCTCACCAGGCAAAGTCTTTTAATGCCTTCATCGGTGGTTTTACCGGCGCTATCAACGACAACGACATCGGTTCCGCGTTTGTGGCGCATCGCGTTCAGTTCTTCGGCCACGTCGTGGTCGAGTGACCCGAGGATATCGAACCCCGTTCTTTCATCCTTCGATTTGAATTGCTCCATTTTCCGAAGGGTGTTCAGGGTGTAGTTGGTATCAGTTTCTACCAGGATAACTTTTTTGCCAAGGTGATGCAGGGTAGTAGCCAGGTTAATGGCATTGGTGGTTTTACCTGTTCCGCCTTTGCGGCTGATAAACGAGACGACCTTCGGCATACCTTAAAAATAGAAAAAGCCTAATGGTTTTAAAAACTTTGGGCTGCGTGATTATAGACAGATGTATTAAATGTAGCCAGAAATGAAAATTTCTTAGCCGGCTGCGCGTTTTCTGTTCTTCTTTCTTTTGGCTTTCTCTTTTTTGCCGTCCGGGGTTTTGTCGAACAAGACACGAAGCGACTGCATGGGTTTGTCAATATTGAAGTAAAGTTTATCCTCCTCGCCGGTTTCAGTTTTGATCGACAGGATGTCATAGGCGTGTCCATTGTTGTTGGCAAGCGCCTGACTGACGGACTCACCGCCCACGTAGGCAAGCACGTCATATTCATGAACGGGTGAGATGACGATATATGCCGAGTCCTCCGACTCGCCTGTCCCAGTGGCCAGTATTCCTTCCACGATGCCTACGTACCGTTTCAAAGTTGCCTGGAACGAGACGAAATCCTTCAGTGAGTATTGTCCCAGTGCGAGTGATTCGAGCACTCGCAGGTTGAACGGATCCTTTTCCAGGATGCGGTTGCATTCCGTGATAACACCCTCGTAGTTGTCTTCTTCGAACAATCGCCTCAGATCATTCGCCTGAGTTGAATAGGGTGAAAACGTTTTTTCGGATGAAGACCCGTAATATGCCATGAAGATCTCGTCCACAGCCATAGTCGCAAAGTTGTTCCTGAATCTTTCCCGGAGAACGGCGTACTCGTAGCGATGCCCGCGTTGCAGGATTACGCTGTCGAGCTGTTTTATATTCTCAGACGCGATCCAACGAAACTTCAGCTCGCTCCCATCCCGAAATACATCACGGCTGGTATTTTGAAGGATCTCGGCTTTTACCTTTATCACGTAGAATGGCATGGGCTCCGGAGTCTTGCTGATCAGGCTGTCGGCGACGCGGATCGCGTCGTCATACCGTCCTGTTCCGAGGTATGCATAAGCTTCCAGGGGAAGGAGTTCGTTCGTGTACAAAAAAGTCTTCCGCGAGTGCAGTGCGATCTCCAAGGCTTTCCCGGCATAACCGCGATAAAAATATTCCCATCCAAGCAAGTTCAGGCTGTACTGATTTGTTGAATCGAGATGGTAAGCTTTTTCCAGGTAAAATAGTGAAGAGTCGTTCCGTTTCCCCTGCAGGATCCGGACAAGCTGAAGAATCCCATCAATGTCATTGGGAGCATGCGAGAGAAATGTTCTCAGGTGTCTTTCAGATTCCTGATGTCGATTCAGGCTTCCATAAACGTTGCTCAGGTTGTAATGAAGCTCTGGCATAGATTGGGTGAGCGCAAGGGCTTTTTGATAGTCGAGGAGCGCGCTGTCGGGTTGGTTCAGACTGACGTAACAATTTCCCCTCCATTTGAAAACTTCGGCCCTAGACGAGTCAAGCATGATGTACTTTCTCAAAAAATAAAGCGCTTCGCGGAACTGGTTGTTTTCGTAATACTGTTTTCCCTTCGCGTAATACAAATCGGATTGTTGCCCTTGTACGGTGAGATGGGATACGATGAGCACAAGTCCGAGGAGTTTTTTCATCTTTTCGCAGTCACTCCATGAATGTAACGAAAATTAAAAAAAGCCGGTACTGCCGGCTTTTTTTTATTACTCGACATTGGTTTAAATCGTACGGTTGGCGTCGAATCTCTCGAGGTAATCTGCAACGCGCCGTACGAAGCTTCCGCCGAGCGCTCCGTCGACGACACGGTGGTCGTATGAATGTGAGAGAAACATCTTGTGGCGGATTCCAATAGCGTCACCGTAAGGAGTTTCGATGACGGCAGGCTTTTTCTGCACAGCGCCAAGGGCCAGAATCGCTACTTGAGGCTGCATAATGATCGGCGTGCCCATTACGTTTCCGAAGGAGCCGACATTAGAAACGGTAAAAGTTCCCCCGGACAGATCGTCGGCCTTAAGCTTATTTTCGCGTGCTCTTTTCGCGAGGTCATTGACGATCTTAGCCAGCCCTGTGAGGTTGTACTGGTCGGCATTTCTGATCACCGGCACGATCAGGTTCCCAGTAGGCAAAGCAACGGCCATGCCGATATTGATATCGCGTTTCTTGATAATGCGGTCGCCGTCTACCTGCACGTTGATCATGGGGAAGTCACGAA
>DASPNN010000769.1:0-3436 GCA_035626495.1 Chryseosolibacter sp. | reverse complement strand
AGAAACCGGGATGCGGCGCGGCGAAATGCTCGGGCTAAAGTGGACCGACATTCTAGGCATGATAGCGCACCTCGACGAGACCAAGACGAACGAACCGAGGACAGTTCCGCTATCGAGCCGGGCACGGGCAGCGATTGCAGCCCTACCCCGTCAGCTCGACGGACGGGTGTTCGCCTATTCAGCCACCGGCTTGACGCACGGATTTATGCGGGCTTGCCGAAAGGCGGGAATCGATGGGCTACGCTTTCACGACTTGCGGCACGAAGCGACCAGCCGGTTCTTTGAGAGAGGATTGTCGGTTATGGAAGTGGCCAGCATCACCGGACACAAGACCATGATTATGTTGAAGCGGTACACCCAGCTTCAGGCGTTGGAGCTCGCCCGTAAGCTGGGATAACAGGGGAGAGCCTAAGTCTAGGCGATTTTGAAAACGAGCAGCATGAAACGCGACAAGTAACCGAAAAAAACAAAAATGAGCGTAGGACACTTTCCACCAGATATTTGCGAGAAGTACGAAATACACGAATGGAAGCACGCATCGGCCATCTTGAGGCACGATTTCCCAAATGAATGGGAAGATTTGATTGCGATGCTTCGAGCTTTCAAGTTAAAAAAATCATGGATTGCAAAAGGCGGAGGTAATAAAACTGAGCTTGGAAAATGGATCGATGGATTTCTCGGAAAGCGCGGATGGGTTGAAAAGCAGTTTTATACCGCTGTTATTGTTGACGAATCCAAGCTTGAGTCTCCGACACACAAAGTGGACTGCTATAAAAATCAGATTGCCCTTGAGTTGGAGTGGAATAACAAAGATCCGTTTTACGACCGAGATTTAAACAACTTCCGATTGCTGTTTGACCTTCGAGCAATTAGTGTTGGAATCATTGTGACAAGAAGTGATGAACTACAAGCGATTTTCAATTCGTTAGGACGAGGGGCATCTTACGGGAACTCTACGACGCACATGTCGAAGCTCCTTCCACGAATTGAGGGTGGCAGCGGCGCCGGATGTCCCGTAATTGCCATCGGGATAACCAAACAACTATACGTTGAAAACGAATGATATGAGCGCGTCTGATGATCTTTTGGAAGAAGTAGGGAAAAGGAAATTTTCCACCGTACTAGCTGATCCGCCTTGGCAGTTCCAGAACCGCACAGGCAAGATGGCACCAGAGCATAAGCGGCTTTCCCGCTATCCGACGATGACGTTGCAGGAAATAAAAGACCTTCCGGTCGAGGCGATCGTAAACGACACAGCACACCTCTATTTATGGGTGCCGAATGCGTTACTATCCGACGGACTGCAAGTCATGGAACATTGGGGATTTACGTACAAGACCAATTTGATCTGGTACAAGATTAGAAAGGACGGCGGCCCCGATAGACGAGGCGTTGGATTTTATTTCCGAAACGTCACGGAGATGATTCTATTTGGAGTCAGAGGCAAAAACGCGCGTACTTTGCAGCCCGGTAGAAGCCAGGAAAACATCATCACATCTCAAAAGCGGGAGCATAGCCGAAAGCCTGATGAGCAATACAACATAATCGAATCGTGCAGCCCAGGTCCCTACATAGAGCTTTTTGCTCGAGGCCCAAGAAAGGGGTGGACAGCCTGGGGTAATCAAGCTGAACAATACGAACTAACATGGGACACCTATTCAAACCATTCACAATCAAACGTTATCCCCTTAAAGCAGAGAAAGCTGTGAAGCGCCTACCATGGCGCTCCAGCAGTTCCTATCTTCCATCGCTTTCCAAAAGCCTCGTTGAGTTTGCGTCCCGGTAATATTCGAACTTGATCTGGCGTAGGTAGACCTCAAGTCGTTCACACGCTTCGACGACATCGTCCATTTCAGAGAACACGTGGTCGATATTGAGCTCGATCGGGTTTTTCGGATTGAAGTTAAACCACCCGAACCTTTTCGCCTTGCAAATTGACGTGATGAGTTCGGAGCATTCCTCCATAACCCGATCCTCCGGGCTTCCGATGTCTTTGTATTTCGGATGGCTTATTCCGTTTACCTATTCAACAGCCTTTCAGCCTTGGCGTCCTTCTTAGCGAGCCATTTCTCGACCGTCGAGCTTTTCCAGGCCAGCCGCCGGCCGAGCTTGAATCCGGGCGGAACAGAATCCGACTTGCGCAGTATGGCTTGACGAATAGAGGCCTCGGTCCGGTTCAGCCGGCGTGCGAGTTCTGGGACGTAAAGAATTTTATCCTCGGACATGATTTCTTACCCTCGATCAGTTCAGCGGACGCTTTACGCGATCCGCGGAAGGATCACAATTAACAGACCTTACTTTATGCGCCCTGGCGATCAGGGTGGCGCAGAGAATGACAATGGGACCAGATTTGTCCGGGTCGTAATGGGAAAGCATGTAATCGAAAACCATGTTGTACAGTTGCGGATCGTTCAAATCGATTCCGCCATCGATAAGATTGCAGGCCAACGACCGAATGACCCGCTTTAATTCCTCCGGGTCGGCTTCACGCGGGAGCCCGAAAAAAAGCCTTGTTTCCCGAACTTCGGAACCTTCGCCCGGTTTCGTTTGGTTCGTCTCGTTGTCGTTCATTGGATCACCTTCTTTTGCTTGATGTTGTGCTTTTTCATGAGCCGATAAAGCGTCATTCGAGAGATATCGAGCAATTTCGCGGCCCGAGTGATTCGCCCGTTCGCCTTTTTCAGTTCGCTTAAGATCGCGAGCTTTTCCGCAGCGATGCGATATTCATGGAGAGTTGCCACGGTTGCCTCCTTGTTCGGTTTCTGGAAGGGCAAGCAAGCCCGTTTCCTGGACGTGTTCAATAAGGCGCTTCCCGTCGCGCCCGAGCATGTGCGGCATAAAGACGCTCTCGAACGTCAAGAGCCCGGTTTCGATAGCGGTCACTTGAGCCTTGATCCAGTCGCGCAGGATTGAATAAACCGCGACGGACCCGACCTCAAAGGCTTTCCTCTCCCATTGCTCACGGGTCGATTGACGCCGGGACGTCCACGGGTTTTCCTTGAGCCAGGCCTCCGCATAGCCGCGGAACGAAGCCGGGAAGGAATCCCGGCGCCCGTTCCATTCGAACTGGACCAGCAGCTCGCCCTTTTCCCAATCGGTCATAACCCCGAAGCGCTGGCACCCGAACCGATGCAGGACCCTTTGAATTTCCGCGAGAGCCTTGTCGCCCGATGAGGCGTTTTCATACGGCAGCGGCATTTGAACCTCCCGGATATTGGTCCCAGGTTCGCCCATCAAGCAGCCGGCCGGCGGCTTTCTTGCCGATGCGCCATGTCCATTGGTCGCCTAGATCGACTGCGGATCCGGTTCGTATTGCCGTTCCAATGTCGCCTTTCGCCTTTAGTTGGTCTGGCGAAGAAACCTGATCCGCCGGGTAAAACTCACCCCATTGCTTAAAAAAGAACGGAACCCCTGCTGCTTGGCACTGATCGCGCAA
>DASPNN010000768.1:0-12670 GCA_035626495.1 Chryseosolibacter sp. | reverse complement strand
GATTCTCAGATGGAATCGGATCCAGCCAATTTACATTCGCTGCATGACCGGACAAAGGGAACCGTCTCGGTGGTCAATTTTGCCAACCTGGCCTCCCGTGCTCAGACAATCTCCTCCAGATTCTTTACGAGCAATTTCATTTCGTCTGCCGTTCCGACACTGATGCGGTTCCACTGCTTTCCCGCGTAATCCCACACGCGGATGCCGATGCCGCGTTCGGCAAGGACCTTCATCAGCCTTTCAGCCTGTCCTCTTGTGTCAATGAAGACAAAGTTGGTGTGCGACTTGCCATAAAAGAATCCCTTTTTGTCCAGGTAGTCGGTCAGGATTTTTCTCGCTTCCGCGTTTTTCTTTCGCGCCATTGTCATAAAGGCCTCGTCACCCAGAGAAGCTTTCGCAGCCGCAATCGCCGCCTGGCTCACGGTGAATCCTGTCTGATACCTGCTGATCTTCCGGATCAGATCCGGACGACCGACCAGATAACCGATGCGCAGTCCGGCTAAGCCATAGATCTTGGAAAACGTCCGCGACACAACGATGTTTTTATCATTTTTGACCATGTCAACCATCGAGACCTGGGATGATGGCTCCAGGAATTCCAGGTAAGCCTCATCGGAAAACACGGTCACTTTTTTTGAAACCTCCTCGCAAAAAGCCCTGACAATCGCAGGGTCAACCAGTGTACCGGTAGGATTGTTGGGATTACAGATAAAAACTAGCCGGGTGTCATCCTTCACCCGGGCCGCAAGCGCCGTATAATCGACTTCGAGTTTGTCGTTGAGGTCGACTTTGTCCCACCGCGCCCGAAATACTTCAGCATAGCTCATCATCAGGGGAAATGTCGGATACGGTGATAGGACCGCTCCGCCTTCAATGCCGAACGCCACTCCGCTCGCGCACAACATTTCACCAGAACCCGCGCCGATGGCAATATGATCCGGACTCAGTCCTTCTTTCGCCGCAAGAGTCTGTTTCATTTCTGTCACTACCTGGAAAGGGTACCGGTTTCCTTCCGAAAGTATCTCATTGACAGCTTTGCGGGCTGCGGCAGACGGACCATATGGATTTTCATTTGAGTTGAGTCGGACGCTGATGACGGGCTCCTGCCTGCGAAGAAAAAAGTTTCGTTCCGCCTCGCTCGCCGGAGCTGCCATCAATTGGTGAACCAGAGCAGGGCTGATCACGGCTCCCGACGCCAGGCCTACCGTGGCCTGCATCCATTTTCTCCGACTTAACTTTGTCATATCGATTGTTTAGGTTAATGCGTTTCAGGAAATTACCAGGGATTGCGCTGGAAAAATGTGACGAACGACCGGCCATCAAGCACAATCATCGGATCACCTGTCTTTGGGTGATTGACTTTGCCCAACTGATAAGAGCCGATCCCCTGGGATTCGGAGTTATAAAATATCCGATCTCCCTCGATCCACCATGTGCCACGGTCGCTGCTTTGAGATGCAGTGCCTGCTGACAGGTCCGGAGTATTCACCGTTCTCGAACTTTCGGATGAATATTCGTACGTCCCATCCTGGTTGAGTATCACACATTCGCTCGTGCTCGACCCCCCTGTGGATATTGAGTTGACACTTATGTAACACCACTTGCCCACGAGCGCCCCGTCGATCTTTTTGCTCCTGGTAGGTGGATCGGTAACCTTCTCGGATTTCGTTGTGCGGATGTAGGTGAAACTTTGACCGTTGATGATGAACTGAATCTGATTCCCGGTGATGGAGTACGGCATTTCCAACAGTCCGTTTCCGGTTTCAAGTTTTATCTTGTTGGCCGAGACGCTATAGCGAAAGGTCTGACCTTGAAAAAGACACTCGCCGTTTCCCCGGAATTCGATTTTTTCATTGTACCCGGACCATGCGCCAATCAAATTTTCGGGGATGCTTTTCGTTGATTCGATGATTGCTGTCGCCGCGGCGTTGCCAGTGTTCGCGCCGGCTCGTGAAAAAACAATTGGAGCTTCGAAGTCGCCGCCGGAGATGGTCAGGGAGTTCCCCTCAAGCTGAAAGTCATAGGTGTTTGAAGCACCCTGGTGGACCATGGTGAGCCGACTGCCCGAAATTCGGAAATTTATCGGATCGCCATCGAATTCTCCGGTGCCATTTTCCTGAAGGATCAGAACCATTTCAAAACCGAACTCTTTGTTACTCCAATGGCCGTAGATCTTCGGAGCCTGCGCGCTGGAACCTGGTCGTAGGAATGTCGTAAGAACACAACAGATGAAAATCGCGCGCCTTGGTAAGATGTGTCCGGACATGGGTGAAGATTGGATGAAATTACAATTTTACCCGATGAAAATCCATCATAAGTTATTCAGCGGCTTTGCGGGCAAAAGGGGTTGCTGAACAACATTAGGCGCCGGTTACTTTCTCGGGATAATCCCCATTTTTTCCATCAGGAACGTGGCGTTCATCTTGCTGGCAACGCCGCGTTTCAGCTTGTAATCGAAAAGGAGCTGATCGCCGGCGATGGAAGCTTCGAATGAAAAATTGCGGATTTTTTCCGGATATTCATTTTCCATGTTTCCCAGAACGAGGTCATGGGTTGCAACCGCCACCAGGGCCGGATATGTCAGTAACTGACGCACGAGCGCAATTGAGCCCGCCTGCTTGTCGGTGGAGTTGGTTCCCTTCAAGATTTCATCAAGCAGAATAAGAAGTTGTTTTCCGGCTTTCAGATCTGTGATAATCGATTGAAGCCTGTGCAGCTCAGCGTAAAAATAGGACTGGTGGTCTCGCAACGAATCGGCTGTACGCATGCCCGAACGCATTTCGATAACGGGGCAATCCATCGCTTTCGCGCAGACCGGCGCACCGTTAAGCGCAAGCAGGACATTTACTCCGATGGTGCGGAGGAACGTGCTCTTCCCGGCCATATTCGCTCCGGTGATAATCATGATAGAATGTTCGCGGTCGATATGAAGATCGTTTGAAACACGCTCGCCTGCACCGATCTGCGGGTGCGCGATTTCCCCGGCCTTCAATCTTCCCGTTTCATTGATTGTTGGAAATACAAACACCTGGTTGTTGAATGTGAAAGTGCCGAAGCTGCAAACCACTTCGACTTCTTCAATCGTTTCGAGCCACATCTCAAGTTTGCCGGCGTTATCTTCTTTCCATCTTTCGAGCCTGTAAACAAATTGCATGTCGTATAGAAACACGCCATTCACGACCAGGGTCATCAGGCTGTTTAGGCGAGCATCCAATGACCCGACCATCGATGCGAGTGCCGATAATTTCTTGTGGGCATCGCGCGCCTGACCAGATAGCCGCTTCATCAATGCCGAATCGAATGGCTGTTCGTCAATCGCCTTTAGCAGAAATCCATACTTTGCGAACAGGTTTTTTTTTCGACTGATATACTGGTGAAACTCATTGATGCGCTTCAGGTGCGCGGCAAGAAAACCCCACTGCAAGGCAAACGCGAGCCAGAAAAATGGCGCAATGCCGTCAAGTACAAATGCCAGGACAAGTAAAACAATCGTGATCACGGGAAAAACGACAAGAGCGATGTGATACAATCCCTTGCCGTAAAGAAATGCCGGGTGCATAACCCATTCCCGCAGCTGCCGCCGGTCGTCCTCAAATTCTTCAACACGCATCCCGCGTGCCTGGATCTCATGGCGAAAATCCGACTTGCTGGCAACATCGCTCACCGCGTGCTGGTATTCGACAATGGCCGCCGGCGATTGCATCAATGACGACAGGCGAGATGCCAATGCTTTTTTACCCCCACGGGTGCTGCAACGATTGAGTGCCTGAAACAGGGAGCCATCGCCGAACACGTCCAGATCGTGCGTGAATGCATGGTGAACATCTATGAACTCTGTACCTGCATCAAAAGATGAGTAATTACCATCAAGACCTTCCAGCTCACTTTGATGGATACGAACAAGGTCCTCCAGGTGACGCTTGTGTTCAAATAACCGGCTGTGCCGTTGGACGAAGTAGAGAAATAACCCGGCCGGGATTATCAGGAGGTAAAGAACGGATGTGGACGACCATCCCAAGTAAAGGAGTAACAGGAAGATCGAGGCTACGCCCAGGCGCCAATGAGAGATCACTTTGATGTTCTCTTTGACTGCATCCAGCTGGCGTGAGAATTCCGCGCGCCGGGATTCATAGTAACTTCTCAGATCGGCTTCGGTCATTGACGCCGGAATAAATCGCTGACGATCTTCATGACCTGTTCCAGGGCAGCCTGGTCCGTCTGATCAAAGTCGTTCAACTTATCGCTGTCGACGTCGAGGATTGCGACCACCTCTCCATCTTTAAATCCCGGCACGACGATTTCAGAACGCGATGCCGATGAACACGCAATGTGACCTGGGAACTGGTCTACATCCGGAACAAGAATCGTTTTCTTTTCCTTCCAGGATGCGCCGCAGACGCCGTTACCGAAATTGATCCTGGTGCACGCGATGGGACCCTGAAACGGCCCCAGCACCAGTTGTTTATGCCGCACGATGTAAAAGCCGACCCAGAAAAAATCCATAGTTTGTCGTAACGCGGCGGTGATATTTGCAAGATTCGCAATGAGGTCATCTTCGGTCGCGACAAGCGCTTCCAGTTGGGGGATGAGGGTGCGGTATTTCTCGGCCTTGTCCCGCGTTTCAGCAATAATGAGTTCTTCAGCCATTTATGTCCTGTTCACTTCTATATTTTTTCAAGCTGCTTACGGGTTCGCTCGTTTTCCACGTTACCCGTGTTCAAGGTAGTCGCAGGTTCAAACAGCAGAATCTCGACCTCTTCATCGGCTACGGGCCGGTGCTCCACGGTTTTGGGTACGATGATGAATTCGCCTTCGCCCACGTTGACAGTTTTGTCGCGAAATTCCATCTTCAGCAATCCGCGGATCACCAAAAACAATTCATCCTCGTGGTCATGGTGATGCCAAACAAACTCTCCCTTGAGTTTAACGGCTTTTACATGCTGACCATTCAGCTCCCCGATGATTCGCGGATTCCAGTGATCGCTGAATTGACGGAGTTTTTCGCCGATGTTGACCTTTTCCATGTTTTTGCGTTAGTTGAAATCTCATCGAAATATATGCAGAAACGGATTCAAATCGGATTGGTTGGCGACTTTGATGAAAAGATGTACACCCATGCCGCCCTCAACGATTGCATTTCACACTGCAGGCCATGCCTCACATTCGATCTCAACGCCGAATGGCTGTCTACTGAAAGGATTACCCAAAACTTTTTGAAGACCCATCCATACAACGGGTTCTGGCTTACGCCCGGCTCCCCGTACAGGAACGACGATGGTGTATACAGCCTGATCCGTTGGTGCCGCGAAAATGATTTTCCCCTTCTTGGCACCTGCGGCGGATTCCAGTACATGCTTGTTGAATACGCGAGAAATGTGGTGGGATTGTCAGGAGCCGGACACGAAGAGACGGAACCGGACGTGGAACACATGATCATTTCGAAAATGCGTTGTTCCCTGAAGGGGCGGGAGGAAAAAGTGTCGATACCGGACCGCAGGTCCTGGTTATTCGGAGCGCTGCAATCGGAAACCGTAACAGGCCGTTACTACTGCAGTTTCGGCCTCAACCCGACGTATATTCCGAAGCTTGATCTGCCACCGCTCCGTTTCACTGCGTTTGCCGATAATGAAGTCCGGGCATTCGAGCTGACTTCACATCATTTGTTCGTAGGAACGCTTTTTCAACCGCCGCTGGATTGCACCGCGGAACGGCCGAACCCGATCGCGGTGGAATTTCTTAAGCGGTGTTCCACTCGCTAGTCCGGTAATAAATATTCAGTGTATCGGATTGTATCGGGGTGGTTGACGCAGGAACGGCGGGAAGATGGGGTGCGGGGATGCCGCTTCCAAACCCGATCGGCGAATGAAATACGCGCGCTTCATCCCACAGGTCCGCGTCGATAAACGTTCGAAGGATCTGACTGCCACCCTCCACCATCAGTGACTGGATATTGCGGCGGAAAAGGTCCGCGATTACATGCTTCAGAAAGCTGTCGCCAGGTAGTTTCACCAGTTCCCGATTTTCGGAGAACCGATCCGTCGTGAGGTTATAACATATGGTTTTCACGGATCCGTCAAACAATTGCAAATGTGCCGGCAGGCTCAATGAACGATCGAGCACCACTCTGACGGGATTTTTGCCCGTCCAGTCACGCACTGTAAGTTGAGGATCATCGTGCCTGGCCGTATTGCGCCCGACTAGGATCGCGTCTTCCTCCGCTCGCCACTTGTGAACCAGCACTCTTGAATGGGCATGGCTGATCCAGCGCGAGTCGAAATTCTCGCGGGCAATGAATCCATCTGCAGTTTGCGCCCACTTGAGTATGATGTAGGGGCGCTTTGCTTCCATAAAACAAAAAAAACGCCTGTTCAAATGGCGTCCCTGTTGTTGCAACATGCCGGTTTGAACTTCAATACCTGCGGCGCGAAGCTTTGCTATGCCTTGTCCACTCACCAGCGGATTGGGGTCGACATTCGAGACAACGACCCGCCGGATGCGGTGGGCGATGAGCAAGTCGGCACAGGGAGGCGTTTTGCCAAAATGCGAGCAGGGTTCCAGCGTCACGTAGGCGGTGCTGTCTTTCAAAAGTGTTTTGTCAGCAACCTCTACCGCGTTCACTTCTGCATGCGGACCGCCAAACCTGCGGTGCCAACCCTCACCGATGATCCTCGATCCATGCGCGATCACACATCCGACAATTGGGTTTGGACTCACGGATCCCAGCCCGTTGGCAGCAAGCTCAAATGCCCGCGTCATAAATTTTTCATCAACAGGCTGCTGTGCGGTATCCATTTCTTGCGTAATTGTAACCCATTGTGTTCCGGCCTCAGGGCCAAAGCTAATGAAGAATTCGAAAATACTCTTTGACGCGCTGAGTGCAGAGATACTTCCCGGGGAAAGTCGTGATGAAGTGCACAGCATTGTTGGTATTATACTCGAAGAACTGTTCGGATTATCGAAAGCCGACTTGATCGCCGGAAAGGTCGTCAATGTGTCCCGTGAACAGGAGGAAGCATTGTCAGGGATCGTTGCGCGCCTGAACCGCCGGGAGCCGATCCAGTATGTGATTGGTAGCGGGCATTTTTTCGGCCGGGCGTTTAATGTCAGTCCCGCCGTCCTGATCCCGCGTCCGGAAACTGAAATGCTTGTGTCCACGGTATTGAAGCTGACTGGCCGACGGAATGTGAAGTCAAGTATCCTTGATATTGGAACAGGTTCTGGATGCATCGCCATCACGCTGGCCTTGGAGCTTCCAAATGCCACTGTATATGCCTGCGACGTCAGTCCCGACGCGCTGGCAGTTGCGCGCTCAAATGCCGCCGCGAACCACGCAGCGATTCATTTCATGCAGCACGACGTCCTGAAGCACGATTTGCCATTCGGTATGTTCGATGTGATCGTCAGTAATCCGCCTTATGTGACCGAGTCCGAGCAAAAAGATATTGACCGTAATGTATTGGATCACGAACCACACCTTGCACTATTTGTTCCCGATGACGACCCATTGATCTTTTACAAGGCAATCACATCGAAAGGCGCCTCTGCTTTGCTCCCGGGCGGTTTGCTGGCTGTGGAAATAAATGAGAAATTTGGTGAGGACATCGCTGTCCTATTCAGCCGAAACGGTTTCTTAGAGATAGAGGTCATTCGGGATCTTTCAGGAAAGAACCGTATTGTTACAGGTCGGAAACCAAACGGTTGACATTAAGTTAGAAGTCATGAACGTTACATTTATTGGTTCAGGAAACGTCGCCTGGCACCTGGCTCCGGCACTCGATAATACAGATTTTCCCGTGCGGGAAGTCTTTAGCCGCAACATTCACCACGCGTCGGCCCTTGTTGAGAAACTCTATCAGGCGACACCAAGGGCAACGCTCGATTTTTCGCAAAGCAACTCGCACATTTTTGTCATTGCAGCCTCTGACGATGCGATACCCGAAATTGTCAATGAACTGGTACTTCCTGCAAACGCCATACTGCTGCATACGAGCGGGAGTGTGCCACTGAGCGCGCTTGGTCCGGCGGCAACGCCAAACATCGGTGTCCTGTATCCATTGCAGACATTTTCCAAAAGCAAAAAGATCGATTGGAAGGAAGTTCCCGTTTTTGTTGAAAGTGAGAACGCCGACACGGAGCGAGTGCTGGTCGCCATGGCGAAGGCTGTCAGCAAAAAGGTCAATCGGATCACGTCATCGGAGAGGAAGGCGTTGCACATTGCTGCCGTGTTTGCATCCAACTTTGTCAACCACATGTTAACGATCGCGAAGGACATCGCATCTTCACATAAGATTTCATTTGATCACCTGAAGCCATTGGTGACGGAAACAATCACGAAGGCGCTGATGATCGGCCCGGAGAATTCGCAAACAGGTCCGGCAAGTCGTGGAGACCTGGAGATGCTAGATCGCCACATGGAGTTTCTGCGATATGATGACGATCTTGCCGAGATCTACCGCATCGTCAGTCAGCACATAGTTGATCGGTATGGCGAGTGATGGGTCGTCCTGTAAATTCCTAATTCCAAATGATTTCTAATTCCTAATGGTGCGGTGCACGGAATTTTGATTGTGAAACTCGAGAGCGGCATGCGGTCCGAACCAAATTATTCCGCCGGCACCTTAAACAGTTCTGCCAGCTTGTTTACCGTAAAATCGATCTCTTCGGCCTTATTGTACTTGCTGAATGAAAATCTGACGGCACCACGTTTAGATCCTGGATATAAGGTTCCAAGTACGTGGGACCCGGTCGTGGCTCCGCTCGAGCATGCGCTGCCGCCAGAGGCGGAGATACCTTCGAGGTCCAGGTTGAATAACATCATCTCGTTTTCTTCAGACTCCGGCAGACTTACATTTAACACCGTGTAGAGACTGCGCTCTTCATTTGCAGAGTCGCCGTTGAATGTGACGCCAGGTATCTGTTGCTTCAGCTTTTCAATCATCCTGGTCTTCAATCCCTGAATATGATTCCGGTGTTCGTCCATGTCGCGGTAAGCGATCTCCATCGCCTTCGCCAGTCCGATGATCCCATATACGTTTTCGGTGCCGCCGCGCATATTGCGTTCCTGCGCGCCGCCGTGTATGAAAGAGTTGATCTTGCGATCCTTGCGGATATACATAAAGCCAACGCCTTTCGGACCGTGGAATTTGTGTGCTGCTGCGGTCATGCCGCAAACATGAACCGACCGCATGTCGTGACGGTAATGTCCGACCGTCTGGACTGTATCGGAATGAAAAAAAGAATGGTGCTCACGGCACAGTTCTCCGACGCGCTGGATATCCAGCAGGTTGCCGATCTCGTTGTTCGCGTGCATTAAGGACACCAGAGAATCTTTATGTTGCTTCAGCAGCATTTCCAAATCGTTGAGATCGACGTGACCCTTCTCATCAAGCTTGACCATGTGGATCCTGACCCCGGTCTTTTGCAGGTGCTCCACCGTATGTGTTACTGCGTGATGCTCAATTGGCGAGGAGATGATGTTTTTGACGCCGTACGTGGTGACGGCTGAGCGCAGAATAGCGTTGTCGGCTTCCGTTCCACCGGAGGTAAATATGATTTCCCCTGGAGTGGCGTGCAGAAGTTCCGCGATCTTTTTGCGGCAGGATTCGATGGCCGCCCGCACTTTCCGTCCGTGCGCGTGGGTGGAGGACGGATTGCCGAAATCCTCCAGCATGAACGGTTTCATTGCCTCAAACACTTCCGGGTCGAGGGGAGTGGTTGCTGCATTATCGAGGTAAATTCGCATGTCTGGTTAATGAGTTACTGCAAAGGTAGCAGGAACTTTTTATTTCCAGAAACACTAACTGGCCAGCATTTTTTCCGAAATGATCTCTTTAATGTCGGTCATGATCTTTCGGGCAAGACTGTCGGCTTTTGTTTCCAGGTCGGATTCGGCATAAATACGAATGATCGGTTCGGTGTTCGATTTGCGAAGGTGAACCCATTCTTTATCGAATTCGATTCTTACACCGTCTGCCGTATTGATCGGCTGCTTTTTATATTTCTTCTTGACGGCGTCCAGGATCTTGTCCACGTTGATGTTGCGCGTGAGCTCGATCTTATTTTTGGAAATAAAATAATTTGGATATTTTTTTCGCAGCTTCAATGCAGTGATTTCTGATTTTGCCAGGTGCGTAAGAAAAAGCGCAATCCCGACAAGGGCGTCACGACCGTAATGGAGATCCGGATAGATCACACCGCCATTGCCTTCACCACCGATAACGGCCTGCTGCGCTTTCATCATCTCAACGACGTTGACCTCTCCGACTGCGGCGGCGAAGTATTGGCCACCGGCTTTTTCGGTAATGTCGCATAACGCCCTCGTTGACGATAGGTTTGAAACGGAATTGCCATTTTTCTTTGCGCCGGAGTTGAGCACATAATCTGCCACGGCTACCAGCGTATACTCTTCGCCGAACGGACTGCCGTCTTCGCAGATCAAAGCCAGTCTGTCCACGTCGGGATCGACGACGATCCCCAGGTCATGCTTGCCTTTCACCACCTCGCGTGTGATGTCAGTCAGGTGTTCGGGCAAAGGCTCGGGATTGTGTGGAAAATGCCCGGTTGGTTCACAGTACAATTCCTTCACCGACACTCCCATCTCCTTCAGCAGCATCGGTACAGCGATACCTCCGGAGCTGTTCACCGCATCGACGACAACTGAAAATCCACGCTTGCGAACTGCCTGGACATCCACAAGCGGCAGTTTCAGGATCATCTGAATATGTTTCCAAACATAATCCTCTTTCTTTTCATATTTTCCCAGGCGCGTGACGACAGCGAAATCGAAATCCTCACTGGAAGCCAGCGCAAGAACATTTTCGCCATCCTTTGCAGAAATGAATTCACCTTTTTCATTGAGCAGCTTCAATGCATTCCACTGGACAGGATTGTGACTTGCTGTAATGATGATGCCGCCCGCTGCGTGCTCGGCGGGTACAGCGATTTCAACCGTCGGAGTCGTCGATAGTCCGAGATCGATCACGTCGATCCCAAGGCCCTGCAGCGTCGAACAAACCAAGCTGTTGACCATCTCACCAGAGGGCCGTGCATCACGGCCGACAATCACTTTTGCGGTCGGGCGATTTTTCTTTACCCATGTTCCATAAGCGGCCGTAAACCTGACGACATCCAAGGGTGTCAGGTTATCGTTTGTTTTACCGCCGATCGTACCGCGAATACCGGAAATTGACTTTATTAAGGCCACAGAGTCTTGTAGATTTTATTGGATCGCAAAGTTAAAAAGAATATGGAATGTGCCTGAATTATTGCTGACCACCGTAACTTTCAGCAAAATGAACCGGCATCATACCGGAAGATAACACGTATGACAAAAATAAATTCCGTACCCGATCCGAATCGGCAAATAAAGCTCGCCGCATTCGACCGATTGCTTACAATCATGGACGAATTGCGGGAGAATTGCCCCTGGGATAAAAAACAAACGTTGGAAAGCCTGCGCCACCTTACGGTAGAAGAGACCTATGAGCTCTCAGACGCAATTCTGGAGGCCGACATGACGGAAATAAAGAAAGAGCTCGGCGATCTGATATTGCACATCGTTTTTTACGCAAGGATCGCTGCTGAACAAAAAGCCTTTGACATCGCCGATGTTCTGAATGGAATTTGCGAAAAGCTGATTCAGCGGCACCCCCATATTTATGGCGACGTAGTGGCGAATGATGAACAGACGGTCAAGGCGAATTGGGAAAAGCTCAAGCTCAAGCATGGCAATAAATCCGTTCTCGAAGGGGTGCCCCTCGCACTGCCGGCGCTGGTAAAAGCCATGCGGATCCAGGATAAGGCCCGTGGTGTGGGATTCGACTGGGAACGCAAAGAACAGGTCTGGGAAAAGGTGGAAGAAGAGATGCGCGAATTCAAAAAAGAATTTAACGTCGACGCGGGGGTTGAGCCCGACAAGGACAAGGCTATGGAGGAATTCGGCGACCTTTTGTTTTCACTTGTAAATTATGCGCGGTTCATCGACATTGACCCCGAAGAAGCGCTGGAACGCACCAACAAGAAATTCATTAAGAGATTTCAATACCTGGAACGCGAGTCCGCCAAAGATGGAAAAAAACTTGGCGAGATGACCCTGCAGGAAATGGACCTGTATTGGGAACGCGCGAAATCGCTTTAAATTTAACTGGCCTGCGTTGGTCGAAAATAGGTTTTGACGCTTAGAAAATAATCACTCATGCGGAAGCACCGGAACCTGGTATTTTATGTCCTAATGCTTGCGGTTTTTGGGGCCCTGATGGTCTGGATCACGCACCAGGGGCAATCACTGGAGGGTATCAATGGGGCCGGAGATGACCTGATGACCGAGGAGCTTACAAGGCCGTTCACCCTCTTCCAGGAAACTTTCCGCGCGAACCTGCACCACCCACTGGCTATCCTCATCTTGCAGATTATCGCGATCATCCTGGTCTCACGCGTTTTTGGTTTTTTTTTCAACCGGATTGGCCAACCGACGGTCATCGGCGAGATCATTGCCGGGATTGTACTCGGACCTTCCGTGGCGGGCCTTCTTTTGCCGGAGTTCGGAGAATTCTTATTTCCCGCGGCATCGCTCGGCAACCTTCAATTTCTCAGTCAGGTGGGGTTAATCCTTTTCATGTTCGTGATCGGAATGGAGTTGGATCTCAAGGTGCTGCGCCACCAGGCTCACGAT
>DASPNN010000767.1:0-3707 GCA_035626495.1 Chryseosolibacter sp. | reverse complement strand
ATTTTCTCTCTGGCTTTCAGCAACCAGATTGATAGTGTCGGTCGATGCCAGCTCGATAAAGCGGTATTGCGCCGACTGGAATCCGCTCGCCGGCAGCAAGGCCATCCTGAACTTCAGGAACTGATCCTTCTCCATGCCGTCAACCATGATATCGAAGGAATTCTCCAGGTTGCGAAAATACCGGATCAGGCGGTCGAGGCGTGCAATAAAAAATGTCTCGTCGAGCTCCTGTTTTTGCGCGATCTGCTCGAGTTCAAGCAGCGCGAGCCGAAAGTACAGCTCGGTGATCTGATGATAGATGATGAAAACCTTCTCGTCCGGGAAGCTTGTTTTTGGGTTTTGCAGGCTCAGCAAAGTGTCAAGGTGAATGTAATCCCAATACGTCAGGTAATCGGAATATAGCAGCCCATCGAGATAGGACGATAAATCCTGGCCCATGTAGTCATACTTAGCCTGAAGCTTTTTGAGTTGTTCGATGAGTTGGTTGTCGACCTGGTTCTCCGCCATTACTTTCTCCGAATAAATATTAATTACTTGTTTAACTTTGGCCCGAAGTTAAAGGATTAATCTAAATACTATGCCAGCCACAACCGGAACAGCCGAATCAAAGTCAAAAAAGTCATTAAAGCAGGATTTGTACGACCATCCCGATTTTTATGAACTGGATGATCTTCTGACCGAGGAACACAAACTAATCAGGAGCTCAATCCGGGACTTTGTAAAGCGCGAGATCTCACCCTACATAGAAGACTGGGCTCAGCGCGCTCATTTTCCGTACGAAATCGTAAAAAAATTCGGACATATCGGCGCCTTTGGACCTACGGTTCCCGCCGAATACGGCGGCGGCGGACTCGATTATATTTCTTACGGGATTATCATGCAGGAAATAGAACGGGGCGACTCAGGCATGCGGTCGACTGCATCGGTTCAGGGCTCACTGGTCATGTACCCGATCTATAAATTCGGAAGCGAAGCCCAGCGAAAAAAATATCTGCCGAAACTCGCGTCCGGCGAGTGGCTTGGGTGCTTCGGGCTCACAGAGCCGGATCACGGCTCCAACCCGGGAGGAATGGTCACGAACTTCAAGGATATGGGCGACCATTATCTTTTAAATGGCGCAAAAATGTGGATCTCAAATTCACCGCGCGCAGATGTCGCGGTGGTGTGGGCGAAAAACGAAGAGGGCCGGATTCACGGACTGGTTGTGGAGCGCGGGATGGAAGGATTCAGCACCCCTGAAACACACGGCAAGTGGTCTTTGCGTGCCAGCGCGACGGGCGAACTTGTTTTCGATAATGTGAAGGTGCCGAAAGAAAATCTCCTGCCAGGCAAAAGCGGACTTGGCGCACCCTTGATGTGTCTGGATTCCGCCCGATATGGCATTGCCTGGGGGGCGATTGGTGCGGCGATGGATTGTTATGACTCGGCGCGCAGATATGCCATGGAACGGATACAATTCGGCAAGCCCATCGGGTCCTTCCAACTTGTGCAAAAGAAACTTGCTGAAATGCTCTCGGAAATCACAAAGGCACAATTGCTCAACTGGCGATTGGGGACTTTGATGAACGACGGAAAAGCCACCACCGCGCAGATTTCTCTTGCGAAAAGAAATAATGTACACGTTGCCCTTGAAATCGCGCGCGAAGCCCGTCAAATCCACGGAGGTATGGGCATAACGGGCGAGTACCCGATCATGCGCCATATGATGAACCTCGAATCGGTGATCACCTATGAGGGGACACACGATATCCACCTGCTGATTCTTGGAAACAACATCACGGGAATACCCGCGTTTGTTTGATGGATAACTCGACCATTATTAAACGCGCTTTGGCCATTGTTGTCACGCTGATGGCTGCGCTCGGCTGCGACGATGAAGAGCCAAGATATCCGGTCGAGCCTTTTATCGACAATGTGACCCTGAGTTTCATCAAGGGCCCCTTCCCGGGTGCATCGGATCAATTGCTGCTCGACCTTCATATTCGCGATGGCGATTTTGATCTCGGCACGAACGACGTGGCCGCTCCTTATCATCCATTTTACCTGTTCCTTGACGACCACGGGTCACTGGTCGCAGTAGAGGTAATGCCCACGGAGATCGACGGAGAAGTGATCTACAATTTCGACGCGCAGGCAGCGGGCACAGTAGGAACATTCGCGCAGCTTAGGCGGACACAGGAAAATGTAATACCCTATTCGTGCGTTGACTACAGTTATTTGAAGGTTCTGGCAACACCCGATCTTGTGGACCGGGCGACAGCGAATGTAATTGACACGCTGGTTATCGAGGGTGATGAGATGTGGCTGGTCGCCGACACGTTCCAGATCCTCCACAATGAAAATCACTACAATCTCTCCGTTGATTTCCTGGTGGAACAAGCAAATGGCGAGTTTGCATATGTAGACCTCATGACTCTATCATGCGGAACTTTTCATGGCCGGTTTTTCCCACTCGATGATTTGACGGTTGGTGACCTGGTCTTATCCGGACCATTTACTATTCAGAGAACGGCGCGCGCGCGGGCCGCGGTGTCATATTCCATGCAGTCCCAGGCGTTTAACGCGGTGTTTTTTGGAAAAAAAATCAAGGTTCGCGTTTCTGTAAAGGACCGGGCGCTGAATAATAGCAACACCATCGAAACAGAGGCCGTGTTGATCCAATGACCTTATCTTTTGAATAAAAAAAGAGGTGGACTCCACCTCTTTGCTGCCATTAAAAAAGTACGATCTATTTTTTGAACTCACTATTCGATATATGTCATAAACGTAAATCGCTGCACGGGATTGCGCGGGTCGTTAGAATAAACCGTCACGGCCTTTTGGTGGCTGCCTTTGCGGTCTTGCGGGTCGAATGTGACAGTGATGGAGGCTTTCTCTCCCGGCTTGACGCTCTTTTTTGAAGACGATGCCTGAACGCATGAGCAGTTACCCTGAACCGACCGTATCTCCAGCGGCTTTTTGCCTGCGTTTGTGAATTCAACTTCGCGGATGATTTTCGTGTTGCCGTTTATGCGACCGAAATCCAGGGACGTTGAACTCAGCCGCAATTGAGGCGACTTCTCAAGCTCGTCCGTCGTCATCACCGGGAAAAAGTCCTCCAGCGTGGCAAGCACCGAAATCGACTTGACAGGATCGATCTCGTCATTTGTGTGCAGCTCGATGTTATCGGAGTGAAATCCATACTGATTTTTCAACTTTCCATTGTAGTTGACTCGGATCACGCCTTTTGCGCCAGGCTCGAGGGTCGATGGGTTTACCTCTACCCGGATGTGTTTTGGTGCAATCACTTTTTGTTCAAACGTAATGGGCTTGCTGCCTGCATTGATCACGGGAAACTCTTTGACTACGTATTCATCTTTGAGAAACGCTTTTCCGATGTTCAATGACCGGTTCTTCATTTTAAGACTGCCGTAGGAGACAATAAATCCCGTTTCATCCACATGGTCTGGCTCATCCGCCGCAACCTGACCCTTTATCGAAAGAATGACCTGGCCGCCTTCCAGATCGGTATTAACTGTCAGGGTCTTATGAAACGATCCCGGCCGCCCCTTGGGATCGAAGCTGGCTGTTACATATCCGGAACCACCAGCGGGAATCGGCTCCTTGGACCATCCGGGCGTAGTGCAGCCGCACGACGGCTGAACCGAGAGTATGGTCAATGGCCGGGAAGCGTTGTTGGTAAAAACGAACTCGTGGGTAACGGGCCC
>DASPNN010000766.1:0-4950 GCA_035626495.1 Chryseosolibacter sp. | reverse complement strand
CCTCGATCAATTTTGATGGATAGTCCACTCGTTCTGTTAGAGGTTTAGAGGATCCTCGCGTCTATGCCCGCTTCACAAATCGCTTCCCGCATCGGCTTGAGAAAATCATAGGTGCCGGATTTTACGGCGCATTTGCCTTTGTAATGGATGAGCATGGTGCATTGTTCCGCCTGCTCCGTTGTATGCTTACATACCCGGATCAGGGTGTCGATCACATGGTCAAAAGTATTGACGTCGTCATTGAAAACAATAAGATCCATGAGATCCACGGTCTCAATCGCTTCAAGAACCTCTACGGATTCGTCTTCCTGATAAGCGGCTTTCATAACGTATGATTCAGTACTAGACTACAAAAGTAATCATTTTCATTTTTATAAAGTTTCATCAGGCCGAAAATTCGTCGATTCCCGGTCAATCGGGCATTACTGCCGCCGGGATTTGGATTTCTGTCCTATTCGTCCATTCTTTTGTGGAAATAAACTAACACATGACCCCTGGACTCGTCTTGTTCATTCTCGTCGCCTATTTCGCGGCCCTGATCCTGATCGCCTATATCACATCAAAAGGGGCTGATACGAATACATTTTTTACCGCGAACCGGCAGTCACCGTGGTACCTGGTGGCATTCGGGATGATCGGTGCCTCCTTGTCGGGAGTAACGTTCATTTCCGTACCCGGCAACGTGGGGAACATCGGCTTTACATATTTCCAGGTGGTACTCGGTTACTTGCTGGGGTATTGGACCATCATTGGGGTGCTCATGCCACTGTACTACCGGTTAAACCTCATATCGATATACACCTACTTTGAACACCGGTTCGGGTTCTGGTCGCACAAAACGGGCGCTTCCTTTTTCCTGATTTCCCGCACACTCGGATCGGCAATCCGGCTGTTCCTCACAGCGGCGGTATTACAATTTCTCCTTTTTGACGAATGGAACGTCCCGTTTTTTGTCACCGTCGCGATTACACTCGCGCTCATTTGGGTTTACACTTTTAAAGGTGGCATCAAAACCATTGTGTACACCGACACATTCCAGACCGTGTTCCTGATCGCCGCGGTGATCATCGCCGTCTGGCAGATCTGTCAGGACCTCAACTTTTCGTTCGGACAAATGGTCGATACGATCCGCGACAGTAAATACGCGCAAATGTTTTCCTTTGAAGACTGGCGCAATGCCGGCTATTTCCCCAAACAGTTTCTCGGCGGCGCCTTTATCGCACTCACCATGACAGGAATGGATCAGGAGATCATGCAAAAGAACCTGACCTGCAAAACACTGGGCGACGCGCAGAAAAATATGTTTTGGTTCAGCCTCACGTTGGTGGCAGTGAACCTCCTGTTCCTGACGCTCGGGGCGCTGCTTCATATCTATTCAGCGAAAAACAACCTGGCAATGCCCGCTTCGACCGACCTGCTTTTCCCGATGCTCGCGCGCGATCACTTCGGCCTGCTGGTCGGTGTTTTCTTCCTGTTGGGAATTATCGCCTCTTCTTATGCAAGCGCAGATTCGGCCCTTGCCGGACTAACGACATCGTTCTGCATGGATTTCCTCGATTTCAACAACAAGCCGGAATCGGTGCGCAAGAAACAAAAGTTCGCCGTTCACCTCGGCTTTTCCATACTGTTCCTGCTGATCATTGTGGTGTTCCGGGAGATCAACCAACGCTCGGTGATCGATGCCGTACTTCAACTGGCCGGCTATACGTACGGGCCCTTGCTTGGCCTTTTCTCGTTCGGGCTGGCATCTAAGAGAAAAGTCCGTGACCACCTCGTGCCGGTCGTGTGTGTCGTGTCTCCGGTTTTGTGTTATATCATCAGCGCAAATTCACAGCAATGGCTGAATGGCTATCGGTTCGGACTCGAGATCCTTATCCTGAACGGGATTCTCACATTCCTCGGGCTGTGGATAATTTCGTACCGGGATCAGAAATGAATTGTATGAACCACTGATTTGAATTCGGGAAGATTCCCCGACGCCGTGAAAAGTAAAAGGTCGTCCCTGGAGAAGACGACCTTAAACCGATTTAGCCAACCCCTCGTTTATTTTTTTTTCGAGTGATTCTGAGTTATTTCTTTTCAAAGGTGAATTCCTGAAGCAGGTCACCCTTCGTGATGCGGACGATGTATGCGCCCGCTTTCATATGCTCACAGTCCATATAGAGCTTGCGTTTTTGAAGCGTCTGTTCAGCAACGCGGTCACCGTTGGATTGCAAAATTTCCACACGGCCGCCGACGAGTTTCTTGCTCGCTTTGTATACAATGAAATTTTTATTCTTGGATCCAGTCGGCTCCGACCGTTTCGGCGGCTCCTTCGCCATAGCGGCTATTGAAAGCAACACCGTCAATACACCGAGGAAAATAATTTTGATAAGGGTTTTCATAACAATCACTCTGTTCATTCTTCACTAATGCAGCTTGCCAAACACGTGCCGGATACCGGAATTCCCGTTATAAACCCGAAAAAATTATCTGTGGTTCGTTTTGCCTCTCTTTTTGGGAAACTTATTTCTCATTGTGAGGTCTGACTATAGCAATTCAGTCGATGGATCCCAGAATCTGGCGTTAAAGTCAACGATTTTGTCGTTTGATACACGCACACCTTCTTTGGCCAACAGCCGTTGCATTGTTGTGGGGGTTTTAAACTGGTGCTTGCCGGTAAGCAGCCCCTGACTGTTGACGACACGATGGGCAGGAACTCCTTTTGGGCACCCGTGCATCGCCCAACCGACCATGCGCGCGCCAGACCTCAGTCCGAGATAGTGTGCTATGGCGCCGTAGCTGGTGACACGTCCTTTCGGGATAAGCTTCACAACTTCATATACATCGTGAAAGAAGCTAACTTCACGCTTTTGGTTTTTACCAGTGGCCATTTGCGATTCGCGGTAGTTACTTAAATTTGAACCCATTTTATAAAAGAGACGTGATACGCTTACCTTTTTTTGGTTTTTTAATTGTCATAACGCTTTCTTCGTTTGCCCAAAATTCTCCAGAGCTGGTCTTCCCTGATCACAACGGCTGGAACTCCATCGCCGAAAACCAGGAAATCGCGTTCACAGTACGCGCGTCTGAAGCCGGTGATGTGCATTTTTCAATCGACGGCGGGAATGACCTCGGAATCCATTTCGACACAGTGGGATATTTTCAATGGAAGCCGTCGTTCGATTTGGTCGACCGCGTGGAGAAAATCAAAGATTTTACCGTGATCTTCCAGGGGATCTGGCCGGATGGAAAACGTGCGCGGAAGGCTGTGACGTTTTCCATTACCCACGTTAACAGGCCCCCGGTGGTCGAAGAGCTTCCTCCCTTTTATGTACGACAAGCCAGTCAGAATACGTATCAAATCTCAGGTGATTATGTGTACGATCCCGACGGTGACCCCCTCGTATTCAAAGGCCTCCAGTCACAGATGCCCGAAGGATCATCCCTCTCGTCACAGGGTTTGTTGACCTGGGCGCCGTCGCGCAGTCAGTTCATGAACCTGAAAGGGGCTCCACTGACGATTGATTTCGTGGTCCAGGACCAGCCTGAAAAAGCTGAGACGCGTGGCAAACTCAAGCTGATGCAAACCCAACTCGACCTGCCACCGGATATTTTGATCGTTCCGGGGGACACGTCATTTTCCATCAAGGAAGACGAGACCATCAATCTGAAGCTCTACCTGTCAGATCCTAATGGAGACGACAACATCCGGAACTCAGGATTTCTCTCGACCGATCCGCGCATCCCCGCAACGTCGCTTAAGGAGAATACACAACTGCAGTACGAGTTTACATGGACACCCGGCTATGATTTTACAGACGATGTCAGAAAAACGGCAACGACGGACCTGACATTTTTTACCATCGACAAATCCAATAACCGCAGCGTCAAAAAAATCCGCATCAAGGTTAACGATGCGGAAAATCTCTTGAAAAAAGACGCGCATCTTTTCCAAAAATACCGCAGCAATCTGGTCGATGCGTATTTGCTGATACAGCAGCTTGATGCCAATCAGAAGCAGCTGAACCAGGACTACAAAAAAGCACGCAAAGGAAAAAAACACCGGTCAATACTGAACGCGTCGCTGGGAGCCGTTACCGGTCTCACGCCGGTTGTGATCGACGCGCCCGACCAGTCGAAGATTGTGTCTGGTGTGGGCGGAACTACTGTGCTCACACTTGGCACTTTGGAAGCGACGGAGGTGATCGGCCGGTCCAAGGAACGGATCATGGAGCAGATCAAGAACAGCATAGAAATCCGGAACAAAGTACAGGCTGCAGGCGACGAGTTCGCGCGCAAGTATGTTTTGAAATCCGCTCGTCGAAATACGGAATTTGACAAAGACATAGAAAAACTCCGGGCTGCCCTTAACGACCAAAAAATTGTGTTGCTAGAGCTCGACTCCTACGCGCGCAATCCCGCCAAGGTCGACGACAAAGACATTAAAAGGGTGTTTGTGGATTACAGTGATGAGAGTCGGTGAACCGTAATTGACTAATTGATCGTTTCTGATTGCGAATTGGCGGGCTTTGAACGTTTGGACTCTGTGGAGAGGAGTTGCCGGTTGCCTGTTCCTGTTGCCGGTGGTCGTGTGGATTTCAGCGTAGGTCGGCCCGGACGTTTTTTGAAGGGTAGTGAGTGTGTTGCTTACGGCTGCCGCATTCTGAAGCACGATCCTAAGACGGCGTTTTGGCTACACGATTTTGCCGGTAACCGTAACCTGGCAACGTAAACTCTCAACTCTAACGGTAAAGCCCACAAAAAGAAGAAACACGAAACTACACGCTGTCGTTTAGTTTTGCGGCGAGTTCGATGAAGGCTTTGCGTTTTGTGGTGAGATCCCTGAGCTTGGATTGAAGGATCACATACACCTTGTCATCTGTGACCGTGCCGGCGTCACGGGCTTTGGAAATTCCGTCTAGTATAATGACAATCTGGGCGATCTCGTCATCGAGTCGCCTGATCTGT
>DASPNN010000765.1:0-3058 GCA_035626495.1 Chryseosolibacter sp. | reverse complement strand
AGGAGATTGACGCGAAAGGCATGGCGGTGGCCCCCGGCTTTATAAACATGCTCAGCTGGGCGGACCAGACGATCCTGCGGGACGGCAGGTCTACAAGCGATATCAAACAAGGCGTTACATTCGAGGTGTTCGGCGAAGGCTGGTCGCCCGGCCCGGTGAGGCGGCAAACCACCAAACCCGTCGATAGTCTCTGGACAACACTGGACGGATACTTCCGTTTCGCGCTGAAGAAAGGCATCAGCTGCAACATCGCCTCATTCGTTGGAGCGACCAGTGTTCGTATTCATGAAATGAATTACTCGGCAAGGAAGCCCACTCCACAAGAGATGGAGAGAATGAAACGGCTGGTCAAGGAGGCCATGGAGCAGGGGGCGATGGGCCTTGGAACTTCGCTGATCTACGCACCGGCCAATTACGCATCCACCGAAGAACTCATCGAGCTTGCCAGGGTTGCCTCCTCGTACGGCGGCATGTACATTACCCACATGCGCAGCGAATCCGACCAGATCATCGAAGGCCTCAACGAAACATTTCGCATCGCCAGGGAAGCGAACATTGCGGCGGAGATCTATCATCTCAAAATCAACAATTCGAGAAACTGGAATAAGATCGATACGGTGCTCTCGCTGATCGACCAGGCGAGAGCTGAGGGATTAAAAATTACCGCCAATATGTACCCTTATATCGCGAGCGGCACTGGACTTTCCGCGCGCCTGCCGATTTGGGTACAGGAAGGCGGCGCGCGCCAGATGCGTAAACGCCTGGCCGACCCGGCGATCAGAAAAAAGGTGCTCTACGAAATGCAATCTGGAATCCCGCAGAAGAATTCCGACCCGGAGAACGTAGTCCTGACCGGTTTCAGACTCGACTCACTGAACCGGATCTACAAAGGAAAACGACTCAGCCAGGTGTCTCTGATGCACGGCAAGAACGCGGACGAAACAGTGATCGACCTGGTTGTCAGAGACAAATCCCGGATCGAAGCCATCTATTACCTGCAGTCCGAAGACAACGTGCGGAAAATTGTGCGGCTGCCCTATGTAAGCTTCGGATCGGACGCCGGATCCTACACGCTGTCACCCGACAGCACATTGCTTTCAGACCACCCCCGGGCGTTTGGAACATTCGCCCGGGTGTTGGGAAAGTACGTGCGCGACGAAAAGCTCATTACTCTTCCCGATGCCATCCGGCGACTGACACAGCTGCCGGCTTCCAACCTGAAACTTAAAAAGCGCGGAAACCTCAAGCCGGGATTTTACGCCGACATTGTGATTTTCGACCCGGCTGCTGTACGCGACAAGGCTACTTTTGAAAAACCCCACGTGTATTCCGAAGGCGTGATCGACGTTTTTGTCAACGGAATCCAGGTCCTTGAAAATGGCATCCATACCGGTGCAAAACCGGGGCGCGTTATTCGCGGACCGGGTTACAAACGCAAATAGCCTCTGTTTTTACCGCAGATGATGGTTAGACCGACCTTTGCCTGCGCGGCAACACCTTCGCAATCCCCGACGACCGGTCGCTTCGAATATCTTGTTATCCAGGCCCGCTCCAGGCTCTCATTAAGGCCCCAAGCGCATTTTCTGACCCAGGATATATGCGGCGCTTGAAAAGGCTCGAGAATAGTGTTATTTTACATCTTGCAATATACCTAGCCGAGCCCATCCCATGAAGAAACTGTGTATCATCACAATGTTTCTGCTACTTGTATCCGGTTTTGCCCAAGGGCAGACCCTGAAAGAGTTATTGACAAAAGGGGATAAATATTTCACCAAGAAGGATTACGCGAATGCCCTGAGCACCTATATGCAGGCATACCTGCTGTCTCCCGAGGATGCCGAGGCGAATTTCAAGGTCGGCGCCGCCTACCTCCACGATGAAAAAAAGTCACGTGCACTCGAATACCTCGAGCGGGCATACGCAATAAACCCCAATGTCGACATCGATATTGACTATCATATGGGACTGGCGTACCAGTACCATCATCAATACGCAAAGGCGAAAGAAAAATTCGAAGAATTCAAGCGCAAGCACAAGAAATTATCGGGCATCGCGAATCATAAGATCGCCGAATGCAATATCGGCGACTCGCTGAGCCACCATCCGGCATACGTGGAGATCGCCAACATCGGTCACGTGATCAACACGGAGTTTCATGAATATTCTCCGCTTCTTTCGTCCGACGGAAGCACGCTCATCTTCACATCGAACCGGTCGTCGGACAACGAAAAGATCCGGAACCAGACAAACTTCGAAGACATCTACATTACACACCGGCTCGAAGGAAGCTGGACGCAACCCCAAAAGATCAGTCCGAATATCACGAACAAATATAACGACGCAGCCGCATCCCTCTCTCACGATGGCAGCCTGCTGTTCCTGTACTACGAGGAGGGCCAGGGTGACATCTATGTGTCGCGGATCGAGAACGGTGAATGGACCGTGCCCGTCCCTCTAAACCGGAATATCAATTCTCCACATTCGTGGGAAACGTCCGCGTGTGTCTCTGCAGACGGAAAGAAGTTGTTCTTTACGAGCAACCGGCCCGGCGGATTCGGAGAGCTTGACATCTGGATGAGCGAGCTGGATGAAAATGGCGAGTGGGGCAAGGCCGTCAACCTCGGCCCGGCCATCAACACGCCGGGGCACGAAGATGCGCCGTTCATTCACGCCGATGGGGTCACGCTTTATTTCTCCTCCGATGGACACCCTACCATGGGCAGCAACGACATCTTCAAAAGCGAGTGGAAGGATGGCGCGTGGACCAAACCGGCAAATCTTGGATTCCCCGTCAATTCAATCGACTACGACGGGTTTTTTGTCCTCTCTGAAGATAAGAAGACCGGCTATTTTTCTGCGATGCGCGAATACGGACTTGGCAATGCCGACATCTACATGATCAAATTCCTGGACCCGCCGCCGCCGATGGTGGAGCCGATCGTTGCAACCGCGCCGGTCGATACCGTTGAGGAGGAGGACTACGTGGATCCGATCATCAACCTGCACAAGGACATGAAAATTGTGACGGTATTGAAGGGAAAGGTCATCGATTCGGACA
>DASPNN010000764.1:0-2532 GCA_035626495.1 Chryseosolibacter sp. | reverse complement strand
GTACGGGCCTGGGTGAAATGTATCGCTCTTTTTCAAAATCTGCGTTTACGAAAGCATTGCAGAAGCTCATTCCCGAGATCCGGGAGAGCGATTTGGTTGAAGGCGGAGCAGGGGTCAGGGCACAAGCCTGTGACCGTACAGGCGGATTGGTGGACGACTTCCTGATCCTGGAAGACAAACGTGTAATCAACGTGTGCAACGCGCCGTCTCCGGCCGCGACGAGTTCCTTATCGATTGGTGAGACTGTAGCCGGTCTGGCGATGAAGAAGCTTCAATAGAATTTGAAGAGCAAGCCACCCTGAATACCCCAGACGGTTACGCGATCGTAGTATTTCTGGTAGACCGCCCCTCCGGTCGCGAAGCCGTGGGCCGCACCCCGTTCGAAGACCCGATATTGTCCGAACGCACTTACTTCCCTGCGCACCTCGCTTCCGCGATATTCAAACAGACCGCCAAGGCGTGTAGTGTGCGGGTGAGCTTGCAATGCACCGGTCCACTCGCCGAATGTTTTGTTTCCGCTAAACGACTCGCGCATAATCCCTGCGCCGACCCGGCCCACCACATTTCTTGTTGTGACAAGGTTAAGCTGAAGGATCTGCCAGTCATTAGTGCGGATGTGAACGACTTCGTCAATGCCTTCTTCTATCAGATAATTAAACCGAAAATCGCTGGAGAACAATCCCCAATTGACCCGCGCTCGCGGATGCACCAGGTAGTAACCCGATGGCTGGACGGCAGCGTGAACCATTGCCTCGAATGAAACCATGCCGGGGACTTCATGTCTGCGCTCGAGCATATTTTGCTGGGCGCGAATTACTTCCCCGAAAAAGACGTTAAACAAAATATCAAACATCAGCGCGCCGCCCTGCCCCGACCCTTCACCCCCGCCCCGGGGGCCGGCACCGGATGAATGACTTGAAGACGCACTTTTGATGTCACCGACCTGCGCCCGGGTAGCCAGGCTCGAGATCAACAGGATCGAAAAGATGAACACGCGAATTGACTTCTGCATAGCGGTGGGGCTGTTCGTTGAATCCAACAATTTTGAAGCCATTATGAAAATTATGATCCGTCAAGCGAAGTTCCTAACAATTAAGTCGAATCAGTACATTTGGCAAGCATGAGCAAGTTAACAACAATTGAACTAAAACGCTACCACAGGCACCTCATTCTCAAAGGGTTCGGCGCAGAGGGCCAGGCCAGGCTGAAAGACGCGAAAGTGCTTGTAGTCGGGGCCGGGGGACTGGGCTGCCCGGCATTACTCTACCTGGCCGCAGCAGGCGTTGGCAAGATTGGTATCGTTGACTCGGATGTCGTGGAGGTTACCAATCTCCAGCGCCAGGTACTTTATACGGAAGCCGACATCGGAAAATCCAAAGCCCAAGCTGCGGAAAACCGTCTCAGACAGCTCAACCCGTTCCCTGAATACCGAGTCTATCACACCCGGCTTCATAAGGATAATGCAGAGCATATTGTCTCGGATTATGATGTGGTGATCGACGGCACTGACAATTTCCCCACGCGGTACCTGATAAATGATTGTTGCGTCCTTTTGGGTAAAGCCATGGTATACGGATCGGTCCTCCAATTCGAAGGGCATGTTGCCGTATTCAATTTCCGGTATGCCACCGGACAAATGAGCAATAACTACCGTGATCTGTTTCCGGAGCCACCTGCGCCCGACAGCGTTCCGAGCTGTGAAACCGCAGGAGTCCTGGGCGTGGTTCCTGGAATTATCGGCAGCATCCAGGCTGCCGAGGCAATGAAGATCATCACCGGCTCGGGCGAACCATTAGCCGACCGGTTGCTCGTTATTGACACCTTGGACATGAGCCAATCGATCGTCCGCATGCCGGACCGCAACAGCCGGGATTCTATCCGCCACCTTATCGATTATGAAGATTTTTGTGGCATAAGTCGGGATAAAAACAAATCTTTGGAACCTAATCAGCAGGATATGAAAGAAGTCACCGTTCAGGAATTGCAAAAGTTGAAAGACTCAGGAGCAGATTTTCAATTGATCGATGTTCGTGAGCCGTACGAGTACGACATTTGCAACCTCGAGGGTGAACTCATTCCGATGTCCGAGATTCCCAACAGCGTCGAAAAGATTTCGCGCGACAAGAAAGTTGTGCTTCATTGCCGCAGCGGTAAAAGAAGTGGGGATATGTTGTTGTGGCTGGAAAAGAATCATGGTTTCAACAACCTTTACAACCTCAAAGGCGGAATTCTCGCCTGGGCAAAAGACATCGATCCAGAGATGCCTACCTACTAGGCACGGCTGCTGCCAATAGCCTGTTCGATATCCTGAATAATATCCTTCGCGTTTTCAAGCCCTGCTGCAATCCGGATCAACCCAGGTGTTATTCCAACGGCGGCGCGCTCTTCATCGGTCAACTTGGAATGAGTCGTCGAGGCCGGATGTATCGCGATGGTCCTCGTATCCCCAAGGTTTGGCGTATGGGAAATCATTTTGAGCGCATTCAGGAAGTTACGGCCCTGGTTCAACCCTCCTTTTATTTCGAAACTGAC
>DASPNN010000763.1:0-4295 GCA_035626495.1 Chryseosolibacter sp. | reverse complement strand
GGAATCTCCCCGCCGGCGCAATGCTCCGGCGCGGCTGCGTTTTTCAGATCTGGCAGGATCGGTGTTTCTCAGCGGACTTACCGGGCGCGCCGCCCGATCACTTCCATTTACTTTTTTCGATGGACGGTAACCTCGTCCTTGAGAGAGTGGCTGCTTTTTTTGTTTGCTGCGCTTGACCTTTTGCGGCCGCTCGCCTTTCCTGAACCGGTTCTCCCGGGGCTGCGGGCGATCGCCTTTGGTATTTTGCGCATACGATGGCAAACCAAGCAGCAACAGCAGCGTTGCCAGCAGGAGCAGTTTGGTTACCGATTTAGCCATGTGTGAACAATAACGCCTCTCCGGTTCAAAAAATATGGAGAGAAACAGGCTAAGATAACTAAAATTTTAGCAACTCTTCAATACGGGACCTCAGCCGGCCCTTTGGCAGAAAGTTCTGCTCGAGCGTCGGAGCAAAGGGGATCGGCGTGTCCAGGCTGGCCTCCCGCAACACGGGCGCATCCAGGAATTGAAAACAATGTTCGCCGATCCATGCGGCGATCTCTCCCCCGATGCCACCGGTGAGCGTATCTTCGTGGAAGATCAATACCCGGCTTGTCTTTTCCACCGTTGCGCGCACTGCATCCTTATCCCAGGGAAGCAACGTTCGCAGGTCGATTACATCGGCGCTGACTTCCGGCATGGTATCGAGTATCTCAAGCGCCCAGTGCACGCCCATGCCGTAGGTAATAATTGAAAGGTCGGAGCCTTCCCTGACAAGCCTTGCCTTGCCCACCTCGACTGTATAGTAATCGTTCGGGATCGGGTCCTTGATAGACCGATAGAGGAGTTTGTGCTCGAAGTACATATATGGATTCGGATCCTCCAGTGCGGCACACAACAGTCCCTTTGCATCATAGGGATTCGAAGGATAAACGATCTTCAATCCAGGCGTGTGAAAGAACCACGCTTCGTTGCTTTGCGAATGGAAAGGTCCCGCTGCTGTGCCTGCCCCGGTTGGCATCCGGATGACGACATCGGCACATTGCCCCCAACGCCAGTGAGCTTTGGCCAGGTTATTCACGATTTGGTTAAATCCTTCGGTCACGAAATCGGCAAATTGCATTTCAACCATCGACTTCATCCCTTTTACCGACAGGCCCAGGCCTGCTCCGACAATCGCGCTTTCACACAACGGTGTATTTCTCACGCGTTGCTTTCCGAACTGCTGAACAAAGCCTTCCGTGATCTTGAAAACTCCTCCATACTCTGCGATGTCCTGGCCCATCAGTACCAGGTTGTCAAATCGTTCCATACTTTGACGGAGTCCATCACTGATTGCGTCGATGAATCGCTTCTCGGAGCGCGCGTCAGTTGCCGGCGATGTCACTTTTTGTATGAATGGAGCATACACGTCGCCCAGCTCGGTCGTTGTATCTGCCGCCGGATGGGTTTCATTAAACGCAATGTCAAGCCCTTCCTCGATCTGCGATTTTATTTGGGCGCGGAGAGATTCGACAGCGGCCGAATTGAGTATCTTCTGCGCGATGAGATACTGCTCAAAATTGTCGAGCGGATCTCTTTTAGCCCATTCTTCCATGAGCTCTTTTGGCACATACTTCGTACCGGATGCCTCTTCGTGTCCCCGCATGCGGAATGTGCGGCATTCGACCAGTACCGGTCTTGGCGACTTGCGCATGTCTTCAGCCAACAGTTTGAAAGTGTCGTACACCTCCAGAATGTTGTTACCATCAATGCTGACGGCTTCGATGCCGTATCCGATTCCTTTATCCGCAAAGCTTTCACATCTGAATTGTTCGTTGCTCGGGGTGGAAAGCCCATATCCGTTGTTTTCAACAATAAAAATTACAGGTAAATCCCAGACCGCCGCAACGTTGATGGCTTCGTGAAAGTCACCTTCGCTCGTGCCGCCATCTCCGTTGAAGACGGCGGTCACTTTATTTTCAGACTTTAACCTGCAGGCGAGCGCGATGCCGTCGGCCACGCCGTTTTGCGGTCCGAGATGCGAGATCATTCCAACGATGTGATGGTCATTGGTACCGAAGTGAAAAGAGCGATCCCGGCCCTTTGTGTATCCCATCATTGTACCCTGCCATTGGGCGAACAACCGGGCAAACGGCATCTTCCTGGAAGTAAACACGCCGAGATTGCGGTGCATTGGCAAAATGTATTCGTCATCCTGAAGCGCATGTGCTAAGCCTACTGAAATAGCTTCCTGACCGATTCCGCTAAACCATTTGCTGATGCGGTTCTGCCGGAGGAGAATCAGCATTTTCTCCTCAATCATCCGTGGTCGGAGTAAGCCTTCGTAAAGTTTGAGCAGGACCTCGTCGCTGTATTGCTTCCGGTTGTAATTCATATCGGGGTAAAATCGCGCGCAAGTTATAAATGTTTGTATGATCCCGCCAGCTTGCGCATTCGATTTAAATGTTACGGTTCGGCTTTTTTTACGACCTGCACCAGGCCCCGGCAAAATCGAAAAAGTGGGTTAATTTTGCGGGCAATATGATAGAGTTCAAAGAATTTAAACTTGATAATGGCCTGCAGGTAATCGTGCACGAAGATCCCACCGTCCAGATCGCGGTGCTGAATATCCTTTACGATGTCGGATCGCGCGACGAGCATCCGGCGCGAACCGGCTTTGCACACCTTTTCGAGCACCTGATGTTCGGCGGGTCGGTCAACATTGCGAGCTACGATGAACCGCTGCAGATGGTGGGAGGGGAAAACAACGCATTCACGAATACAGACATCACGAACTACTATCTGACGGTTCCCGCGGCAAACCTGGAAACCGGCTTTTGGCTTGAATCAGACCGGATGCTGAGCTTATCGTTCGATCCGCAGGTCTTGGAGGTGCAGCGCAAAGTTGTGATCGAGGAGTTCAAACAGCGCTATCTGAATCAACCCTATGGGGATGTGTGGCTTAAACTGAGACCGCTTGCCTACAAAGTTCACCCTTACCAGTGGGCGACGATCGGGAAAGAGATCAGCCACATCGAAAATGCGACGATGGCCGATGTCAGGAACTTTTTCGAGGAGTTCTACAATCCGTCAAACGCGATCATGGTCGTCGCCGGAAATGTTACGTTCGACAACGTCAGGCGGCTCAGTGAAAAATGGTTTGGCCCGATTCCGGCCGGAAAAAAACGGGCGCGCCGGTTGCCCGTTGAACCCGAGCAGACCGCCAAGCGCACACTTGAGATAGAAGCGGACGTACCTGCCAGCGCATTGTACAAGTGTTACCATATGCCCGGGAGATTTCATTCTGATTATTACGCCGTCGACTTGCTGAGTGATGTACTGAGCCGCGGGCACTCGAGCGTATTGTATCAGAAACTGGTCAAGGAAAAGGAAATTTTCACCTCGGTCTCGTCGTTCGTGACAGCCACCATTGATCCTGGGTTGTTGGTGATCAACGGCCGCGTAAAAAACGGAGTCCAGCTCAGGGATGCCGAGGCGCAGGTTGATGAGATTGTCAATGAGATTGTCAGACACGGCGTCGCCGCATCGGAGTTGGAGAAAGTGCAGAACCAGGCATATTCCACGCTTGAATTCGGCGAGGTGGAGGTGATGAACCGCGCGATGAACCTGGCCTTTTCGAAATTGTCCGGCAGCGCATCCTTGGTCAACGATGAGGCTAAGCGCATCCGTGCCGTTACGACGGAAGATATTCAGCGGGTTGCCGCGACGGTGCTGAAGGAGGCGAACACCAGCACAATGTATTATAAAGCGGTTTCTCAATGAATTTGGAATTGATATGGCCATGAAATTTCGTGTCGGGTTAGGTTTTGATGTCCACCAGCTTACCGAAGGCCGCGACCTTTTCCTTGGCGGGATCAAGTTGGAGGCCGATAAGGGCGCCCTCGGACATTCCGATGCGGACGTACTTATCCACGCGATCTGTGACGCCCTCCTGGGAGCGGCGAACCTCCGCGATATCGGATTTCATTTTTCAAATACCGATGAACGGTGGAAGGGCAAGGACAGCAGGTTTTTTCTCTCATCTGTCACGGCCATGCTCTCTGAACGCGGTTGGAACATCGAGAATGTGGATTGCACCCTTTGTGTTGAACAACCGAGAATCAACCCCCATATCGAGGCGATGAAAAAAGTGCTCGCCCCGCTGATGAACATCGATGTGGATGACGTCTCCATTAAAGCCACTACCAATGAAAAGCTTGGCTATGTGGGACGCGAAGAAGGAATCAACGCCTACGCCGTCGCGCTGATCAGCAAGCCTGATGGAAAACATTGAGATCATACTGACCGGTGACGGGTCTCATTCGCTGCTCAAC
>DASPNN010000762.1:0-5953 GCA_035626495.1 Chryseosolibacter sp. | reverse complement strand
CAAATTCTGAAGTGACCCTTACCGGCAATAATGAATGACTATCCATCCAATGTCTTCATAAAAAAACCTTCAGCGGGCTGCTGAAGGTTTTGCCTTGTACCTAAGGCCGGAATCGAACCGGCACTCCCGAAGGAACACGATTTTGAGTCGTGCGCGTCTACCAGTTCCGCCACTCAGGCTTGGCTTCGCCAAAGCTTAAACTACCTTCTTTAAATAAGGGGTGGCAATCTAAGCCCTAGCGAAGGAGGGTGCAAATATAACAAGCGGTGGGTTTCTGGAGAATCTTTTCGCTGAAATTATCCGCCTTCCTTGCGCAAGCCGGCCTTTTTTTCAACGAAATCGCACCCAGATTCCAATTTATTATCCCCGGATATGGGTCCTTATTCCGAACCCCAGAAGTACTAACTTTACCACCTCACCAACTCTTGTGTCATGATCCGAGCCCTCGCACTCCTGGCCGTCGCTGTTCCACTAACGACATTTGCCCAGAGGAAACTTCATACGCTGCCCGACATCTCCGGATATAAAACCTTGAAAGGCGACTTCCACATTCACACCGTTTTTTCGGACGGTGAAGTGTGGCCGACGTTTCGCATTGATGAAGCCGCTCGGGAAGGACTGGATGTGATTGCCATCACAGACCACATTGAATACCTGCCGCATAAAAAATATATCACCGCAAGCCACAACGATCCTTTCGAGGTCGCATACGGCTATGCCCGGGAACGCAACATCCTGCTGATTAAAGGCGTCGAGGTCACGCGCGCCATGCCCACCGGACATTTCAACGTGCTCTTTTTGCAGGACGCCGACAAACTGGTAGACGAGGATTTTATGAAAGTCATGGAGGAAGCCAACCGGCAGGGTGCTTTCGTATTCTGGAACCATCCGGGGTGGAAGTCTCAACAGCCGGATGGCGTGCCGAAATTTCATCCGGTGCACCAGGAGCTCCTGAAACGCGGCTGGCTTCACGGTATTGAATTCTACAACACAAAGTGCGCGTACGGATTTGTGCTCGACTGGTGCGAGGAAAAAAATCTTACGGTTTTCTCAAACTCCGATGTTCACATTGCAGCGAGCGATTTCTGGGAATACAACAAAGGGGGCTCGCGCCCGGTAACCCTTGTGTTTGCGAAAGAAAGAACGGAGTCCGCCGTCAAGGAGGCTTTAAAAACAGGCAGAACGCTGGCGCTATTCAGCGGAGACAGCCTCGGTGGGAAACCGCAATGGGCCGAAGCCTTCTTTAAAGCGAGCATTCAAGTCAACAAAGCCCATTTTGAAGACAAAGACTACCGTTATGTGGAAGTTGTAAATTTGACTAGCCTGCCGTATTACCTCGTCAATGCGGATCCCAAGCAGGATTTGAAATCATTGACGCTGGCCCCAGGGACTGCGACGAAAGTAAAATTGAAGAAGGACGGACAGGCTGAACAGCGATTCATCGTCAAAAATATCATGGTCGGCGACGGGAAGTTCCTCGAAACAAGTCTTAAGCTCATTGTTGACTGATCAACAGGCTGATATTTAAACACAGTTTACGATTTTCGATTAAAGATAGATCCGCCCTCTGATATTCGTTTATTTTGGCCTTTGCCCGTGAGGCGGAACAACTCGGTTCAATCAACGCAAAAAAAATGTGATTAAACCATCAGGGTCGGCCGTCGTCTAAGTGTTGTGAAGTTGCAATAACATCTATTTATGAAATACAACATGTCATCCATCCCTGCCTTTTTTACTGTCACCTTATTAGTCGTCAGTCCGGTTCTCTGGTTTTCCTGTGACGATCCGGAAGACGCCTTTTCGGAGGAAAGCGTGCAAGCTTCTAACAACGAGTCAACACAGGAATCAACCACCGATGAGCTCGATGACCTGGCCAGGATCGCTCTCGCCAGCCAGGATCCTGCGTCCGGGGGAAGGATCAGCAAGGTTACAGACGACAGACTGGACTGCGATGGAACAACCATTACATTTTCAAACGTGAGCACCGACAAGAGTTCGGGTACGGCCACCATCAACTTCGGCGCAAACGGCTGTACCGACAATCGGGGCAATGTTCGCAAAGGCACAGTTGTCGTTGAGTGGACCGGTGGCAAGTGGTACCAGGAAGGATCGGTTCATACCATCACCCTGCAAAACTACAGCATCAATGGTATCGGCATCGAAGGTAACAGGACGTTGACCTGTTTCAGTGTTTCCGGTACGCTGTCAGCATTCAGCATCCAGTGGAACATCACCGCTACGCACAACTTCACCTGGCCGGACAATACAAATGGTAGCCGCATCGTTAACAAAAGTAAAAAATGGGATCATAGTGCTTCATCGGATGTCTTTACCATCAGCAATGGTCCATCCAGTGAAAATGCGGCCGAGGGTACTAACCGGCATGGGGTTTCTTATACAATGTCCATTACCACACCGCTGGTGTACAATGCCTCCTGCATTCAAAGCAACAAGGTCTTTCTGCCGGTGAGCGGCGTGAAAGTGTTCACCAACGTCGATACAGGCAGGGATGTCACGATCGATTTCGGCGACGGCGGCTGCGATAATACTTTCGTAGTTTCTTATGAAGGTGGATCTAAAACCGTAACCGCGAAGAACGATTAGCGGGTAAGGTTGTCATAGAGCGACGACAGGGCGGAACTAACCCGGTCGTCGCTTTCCGGTACCATGGCAAGACCGTTTTGTTATTGCTTGGTCGTTCAGCCTGTCCTTCGAATTAATCCCCTCTAACCGTGATCAACGACGCAAGCCTTCTGGATAAACTTCGCGACCCCTCTACACGGCATTATGGGTTCAACCTGCTGGTCAGAAAGTACCAGCAAAAAATATATTGGCACTTGCGTAAAATGGTCATCGACCACGATGACGCGGATGACCTGACCCAAGAAACTTTCATAAAGGTCTTCCGGCATATCGACACGTTCCGTGAAGGGTCTCAGTTGTTCACCTGGATCTACCGGATCGCAACTAACGAATGCCTGAGTTTCCTGCAAAAAAAGAAACGCAGGTTTTTTCTTCCACTGGGAGATCTGACAAATGAACTGCTCTATAAGCTCGACCACTCACCCTATATATCCGGTGACGAGATCCAGAAATCGCTGTACCGCGCCCTGCTGGAATTACCGGAAAAACAGCGACTGGTATTCAATATGAAGTATTTCGACAACATGTCGTACGAAGACATCGCGGCGATCACGGGCACGTCCGTCGGCGCGTTGAAGGCGAGCTATCACCATGCTGTTAAGAAAGTCGGACAATTTGTGTCGGAGAAATTAAACCATTGACGACTCATAATGTCTAACCAACAACTTATGTTCGAAGAACAACACGACAACGACATTTTCAAAGTTCCCGACGGATACTTCGAAAACTTACCCGGAGTCATCAACGAACGGGTTGTCGCGGCTACCGCAGTCCGGCGCAGATTTATTAAATCTGTATATGCCTATGCTGCTGCGGCGGTCCTCATCCTGCTGGTCCTTGTACGGCTGAACCGGCCCGCAATGACAGCTCAGGATGCCGAGACAATACTCGCATCGATTGAAACTGAGGAGCTAATCAACTACCTGGAGGAGTCGGACATCAGTGTGGAAGATGTTTTGTCCGAAGCCGCCGACGAGATCTTCAACGCGGAGGCGGACGAGCAGATTCCTGCGGATGTCATGGAAGAACTTATTCCCGGAAGTGAAACTGATACTTTATAATTATGAAAAAATATGTTTTTATCGCGTGCCTGATGTTAGCAACGCTGGGTGCCGCGGCGCAGGATACAACTGACTTTAAAGGCCGGATCAAGGACCCGGAAGTGCGCAAGAAGGTCGAGGCTGCCCGTGCCGCATATATTACCGAACGGCTCGAGCTGACGGCGGCGGAGGCGGAAAAATTCTGGCCCATCTACCGGGAATATTCCGAAAAACGCGAAAACATCTTCAGCCGTCTGCGCGAGATGAAGAAAGAAGGGAAAAGCGACGAAGCCACACTGAAGGAGTACCACAAGGCTCGTCAGGAAGAGCTGGACCTCGAGAAAAGTTACTCCGACCGTTTCCTGAAAGTCATCCCGGCTAACAAGCTCGTCAGGCTTCATGAATCCGAGCGTGAATTCCGGAAGCTGGTCGTCCGCCAGGTGCTGAAAAACCACCACCATGGGCGCCGGAAACACCTTCGCCGATAGGGCGAGGGGTTAAAGTCAGAATAACCGCGGAGCTGGTTGGAGTGTGCATTCAAGCGCGCGGACCGGTGATGTTTACCGTTCAACAAAATCCAGATCCTTGCCGAAGGTCTCCTCCATGAACACCGCTGCCGTCAATCCGATCGCAAACAGGATAAGACCTGTTACCCAACCGCCCGTGACGTAGCTTCCAAAGAGCTCGCGCATATATTTGAAGATGATGATGATCAATGGCAAAGCACCGCGGACCATGTTAGGGATGCTGATAGCCGCAGATGCACGCAGATTGGTTCCGAATTGCTCCGCGCTCATTGTGATGTACACGACCGTAAAACCGGTACCGTAGCCGAGCCCGGCGCAAATGAGATAAAAATTTTCGGCAGTACCGCCGGCTTGCAGGAAGTAAAGGACGGTGAACAGCATTGTAATCGCATAAAAGATGAACAGTGCCTTTTTCCGGCTCCTCAGTTTTTGGCTCAACAATCCGACGCTGAGATCGCCGAAGGCTATCGTCAGGTACAGGTACATGATCGCTTTGCCGGGATCAATGCCGGGAATGCCGAACTCCTTCCCAAACTCGTCTGAAAAGGTGACGAGCACGCCGATGATGTACCAGGCCGGCAATCCGATCAGGATACAGCGCATATAGCGGACAAAACGGTTGCGATCATTGAAAAACATAAGGAAATCGCCGCGTGCGACGTCCGCTTTCAGGCTCTGGTACAACGAACTCTCGTGGACCGATACCCGGAGAATGAGCAATACCAGGCCCATAGCCCCACCGATGTAGTAACACATCCTCCAGTCCACGACTTTGCTGAGCAAGTAGGCCGTGACGGCCCCGAGAATTCCGAACGACGCAATCATCGCTGCAGCAATGCCGCGCTTTTCTTTCGGGAGCAGCTCGCTGACCAGCGTGACACCCGCTCCAAGCTCGCCGGCGAGTCCGACCCCTGCAACAAAGCGCAAAACTACGTATTGCGGAATCGTTGTTACCATGCCATTGAGAATGTTTGCAATTGAATACAGCAGGATGGAGCCGAAAAGCACCTTCAGCCTCCCTTTCTTATCGCCAAGTATCCCCCAAAGGATCCCCCCGACCAGTAACCCGACCATTTGAATGCTGATGATAAATTCCCCTTCTGTCAGCACCTGTTCCGGATTCAGGCCCAGCGCCGCCAGGCTGGGCTTGCGCACGATCCCGAAAAGCAAAAGGTCATACACGTCGACAAAAAAACCGAGGGCGCTGACGATCACAGCCAGCTGGAACAGGCTTGATGATTTGTTTTTCATCCGGATGTAATAATAAACTTTTGTTACGAATCTGTGTGAAGAGATAACAATTCGTTAATGCTGTTTTTTTCCTCATCGACGCCCCGTTAGCCTATTTAGCGTCGCGTTTCCGGTCCTGGGTTGAATAGATTGAAACCGGGCTTCGCGATGAATAAAACTGGTTATGCCGACATCATTTAAAACCTTCATTGTTCTTTTGGTCGCTGCATGTGCGTCGATCGTGAACGCATGCGCGCAGTCACAGGAAAAAGTCTATGCGGCTATGATCCTTAATTTTTCCAAAGGCATTGTCTGGCCAGGCCCCCATGACAACCAGAATTTTACGATCGGTATTTGGGCATACGACCCGCTCCTCGCCGAGCTGAATTCCATGGCCGCAAGCAGCCGGGTTGACGGAAGGAAAATCGTGTTAAGAAATATCCAGGCACCGGGAGACGTTGACGGATGCCAGGTGATATTTCTTCCTGCGTATAAGGCCAGGGCGCTTGCCTC
>DASPNN010000761.1:0-2610 GCA_035626495.1 Chryseosolibacter sp. | reverse complement strand
ATACGATCCCCGAGTAGTGCGCCTCCTGTTTTCTTTTTGGACGGGTCCACTGATATCACCGCGATGGTTTTATCATCGAAAGCATGCAGATATCGCCTAACGATTTCATCAGTAACGGAGCTCTTACCTGCACCTCCCGTTCCTGTTATTCCGAGTACCGGGACTTTGCCTTTAATGTCGGAAATATCTGTCTTTATGCCATTCCCGTTTCCGTTCTCCACATTGGTGATCAGCCTTGCGATCTTCCTTACGTCTTTCACTTCACCGAGATTCATCCGCCCCTTGAAATCACCATTACCATTTAAGTTGAAGTCACACTGCCTGATCAAGTCTTCTATCATGCCTTCGAGCCCCATCTTGCGGCCGTCGTCGGGAGAATATATTCTTGTGATGCCGTATTGATGCAACTCCCGTATCTCCTCAGGCAGGATGGTGCCGCCTCCGCCGCCGAAAATTTTTATATGGCCACAACCGTTCTCATCCAGGAGGTCTTTCATGTATTTGAAGAACTCCACATGACCTCCCTGGTAAGAAGTTATTGCAATTCCCTGGGCATCTTCTTCAATCGCACATTCGACAATGTCGCGCACGCTCCGGTTATGCCCAAGGTGGATGATCTCGGCACCCTTGCTCTGCAGAATCCTTCTCATGATATTGATCGCCGCATCATGTCCGTCGAACAATGATGCTGCTGTAACAATCCTAATTTTATTTGCTGGTGTATAACCCATACGCTCGCTTTCGAGGCAAATTTAATGTTTCACTTCGAAAGGTTAACAACTGTTAGCTTTCGGGGCTGCTTCTTTGTCGGACATTGTAAAGCGTTGGCGTATCTTTCGGATCCAAATAAATGGCATGGCTTACGAAATTCTGGTGGACGACGCTGTAAACTACTCTATTATCACGTTGAGGAACACAGAAACCAAGGTGGAAGCGGAGATTTATTCTTTCGGAGCGATCCTTAACGCGCTTCGCCTTCCTTTCGAACAATCAATGATTAACGTCGTGGCGGGTTTCAACTCTCCGCTGGAGGCCAAACAGGATATGACGCCTTTTTTCCGGGGCGCGAAACTGAGTCCTTTCGTATGCAGGCTGTCCAATGGCCGTTATCACTTCCGTGGGCAGGAATACCGGGTAGAAAAATATTACGCGAAAGAACATGCGTTGCATGCCTTGTTGTACGACGCGGTATTTGAAATTAAAGAAAGCCGGACCGACCAGGAGAGCGCATCGATCATACTCCATCATCATTACGACGGATGGGATAACGGATACCCTTTTGAGTATGGCCTGGATGTGCAATGGAAGCTATCCGAGGGTGGTGTTCTGTCAGTTACCACTACGATGCATCACCCCAATGAATTTGCCATTCCATATGCTGACGGATGGCATCCTTATTTTTCGCTCGATACCAGTATCGATGAATGTTACCTGCAATTCGACAGCGGGAAGATGCTTGAATTTGATGCAGGACTGATCCCAACGGGCGGCATAATAGACGACCACCGATTCTCAAAAGGTGCATTTATGAAAGATATCTTTCTCGATAACTGTTTTGTGCTGGACCAGTCGCGCACCCAGCCGAAGTGCGTGCTTTCTTCAGAAAAAATCAAGGTGACCATTCTTCCTGATCCTTCTTATCCTTACCTGCAGATCTATACCCCGGAAGACCGGAGAAGCATTGCCCTCGAAAATCTCATCGGGGCGCCCGATTGCTTCAACAACGGCATAGGGCTGTTGATGGTAGAACCTTCAGAGAAAGTTTCGTTCACGACGAATTATATTGCCGCTGTTAAAGGGTAACGACGGCGATCATGCTGATTTCGACGTTCACTCCTTTTGGCAAACCTTTCACTGCAACTGTTTCACGTGCGGGATAGTCTCCATTAAAATACGATCCGTAAACTTCATTTACTTCACCGAAAAGGCTCATGTCGCTTAAAAAAATCGTTGTCTTTACCACATGCTCGAAAGTAAGTTTCGCTTCGTCGAGGATCGCTTTCAGGTTTTGCATCACCCTGCCGGCTTCATCCTTCACAGTTCCTGATATCAGTTCATTTGTAGCGGGGTCAATGGCGATCTGGCCGCTGATATAGAGGCATTCGCCAGCAATCACAGCCTGGTTATACGGTCCGATAGGTGCCGGTGCTTTGTCGGTCTTAATGATCTGCTTCATCGTTTGTACTTTTTTTGATAACGGGTCTGGAGTATCAATGCTTCTGAAACACGCGTGCATCGCCTTCCAATCCCACACGCATTTCATTATCAGTATCCTGCCAGCGCAAAATGAATGAATTTCCATCAACTCTCCAACCTATTTTTGCGCTTCAATCCCGGATATGAAAATTGCGGTCAGAGCTACGGAACAGCAGAAACAGGAGTGGCTTGCCAGCCGGCCTTCAGATGAAGTGGAATTGATCTGGGTGGAAAGTGATGTGCCGAAGGCCGATGCATATTTCGACCTGATGTATGAGGATTTGGGGGGCTTGTTCACGGACGTATCTGCACCTGTGTTCGTGAGTGCGGTCATCAAAACCTGTGACGAACTTGCCGGAAGATGGGTCAGGTTCAATGGCTGGCCCGGCTTTATAGGGAGAGAGGTGATCGAGT
>DASPNN010000760.1:0-3638 GCA_035626495.1 Chryseosolibacter sp. | reverse complement strand
AACTTGTTCGCGGGGTGGATTTGATCGGAACTCCACTGACCATGTTCTCTCAGATAGAGGCAGCTGACGACAAGAGTGAAGTATTTACCGGGTTTTGTGGAGCTGAATCAGGAAGCATTCCTGTCACGGCCATCTCACCATCTTTATTTGTGAAAAGAATTGAGACGCAAAAAAAACCGACCGCGGTGCAGGATACGACCCTGCTCGCCAGGCCTTCAAACTAAAAATCCGTGAAAAGATTACCCCTAATGACGGCGTTCACAATAACGGCGTTCACACTTTTATCCGGCATCGTTCGCTCCCAGGGCAGCGACAGCGTGATTATCCGTGCCATGCACGATGAGATGAAACGCAACATGACTGAACTCAAATACGAAGGCTTTGAACGGCCCTTTTACGTCGCCTATTCGATCGAGGACCGCCAGCAGTATACCATGATTGCCGTTCTGGGATCCCTGCTTCGATCATCCTATGAACGGCAGCGCGGAAAAAATGTAAGGGTTCTTGTTGGAGATTACGAATTCAATGACGAAAGCCTGGATAACAACTCATTCAGCCCGCCCGAACCGAATGAAATTGAACTGCCCCTCGACGACGATTATTTCGGCATCCGCCGGTCGCTTTGGGTGACAACCGACTACGTGTACAAAAGCGCGGCCCGCCAGTACAAGCAAAACCTGGAGGTGCTCGAACAGAAAAAGAAAACAATTGCCGAGATGCCGCACCGGACTTTTGCGAAGAAGCCCTCAGGCCGCATTATCAATAAAGCCGCGCCGTATACGGTCGATGTTCCGAAGCTGGAAAACTATGTACGGGTCTTGTCCCAGGAGTTCGCGAACTATCCGGCTATCGAGCACTCGAGTGTCTATGTTGCGTTTGACGATGGTCACAAATACTTCGTCAACAGCGAGGGTATGGTCGCTATCACCCCGGACCGCTGGGCCAGCGTGCATCTCTATGCGATGACAAAAACAGCGGAAGGTGAAGCGATTCAGGAGCAGGTCATCCACAACGCCTTCACACCTGACCAGCTGCCATCGATCGAGAAAATGAAAGAAGAAGTTAAGCGTCTCTGTACCTATGTCACGTCGGCGCCCATCCCCCGATTCGAGGATGAGTACAACGGCCCTGTACTGATCGTTGGAAAGGCTGTCGCGCACCTCTTCGCCAGGACACTTTTCCAATCCAAGGACGCCCTAATCGCTTCCAACATGCTTCCGGACCCACGCGGATACCGCAGCTCGGCCGACCAGACATCCATAGAGACACGAATCGGCAAGTCCATCGTGCCGGCAGGCATCACCGTCCGGTCGCTGCCGCATTTGAGCTCATTTGAGGGTACACCGCTGGCCGGATCGTATGCCATCGATGATGAGGGTGTTGTGCCTGAGAATGAAACCATCCTCATCGAAAAAGGAATATTGAGGACCCTTCTCAACGACCGTTCGAAGATCAAAGAATTTGAGAATGCCAACGGTCACTCCTCCGGACCGGGCGTGATCGATGTTTTCATTGATAACGGTTCGGACATGAGTGTTCTTAAGAGAGCGCTGATCGAGGAGGCCCGCAAAGACGGACAGGAGTATGCAATCATCCTTGTTGAAAGCCCCGATATCGCCGGCGGAGTTCATGCGATCCGGATTTCCGTCGCTGACGGCAAAGAACAAACTTTCCGTGCGCCGCAAGCCGGCAACATCGAATTGAAAGATCTGCGGGAGCTAAAAGGCGCGTCCTCACAACGGCGGGCATACAACATTCCATTCGGAAGCGACAAGCCGGCTTCGTTTATCGTTCCGGAGGCTATCCTGCTGAAGGAATTCGAAGTGTCTAATGAAAATACGACCTACTTCAAGGACGAACAGTATATTTCCAGTCCGCTAAATAAATAAGCCAGCGAAACTCCCGATGCCCGGCGGATTTGTCACTATTGGCACTGAAATTTTCTCCGTGATTCCGGAATATTACCGGAAAGTTATGGAGAGCATAAAGAAAAGAAAAAGAATCAAAAAGCTGTATGAAAAGGTGTTGTTGAAGACGAGCAATCCCTATGCCTCACAGGCGAAGCTTATCAAGCAGGGCGACGCTGAATAAGCGATTCAAATAACCGACCATCCCTACACGTCGTCCTTTAGGCCATCCTGGCTCAACCGCGATTGTCAAAAAATGAATTCACTTCCCTATCTTTCGGCCTTGAAAGATATGAGAAAGGTTTTCCTATTTGTGACACTGGTATCTCTCTCTTCCTGCATCACGCAAGGCCAGGAGTTGGATCGTAAGGCGATCTTACGCCACATTCGTACGCTGGCTAACGACTCGCTTGCGGGACGCGGTACCGGGACAGCCGGGGAGCGGTCCGCAGCCGCTTACATTGAACGGGAATTTGCTCAGCTCTATCTGATCCCGAAAGGCGATGCCAGTTATCTGCAAGGGTTTCCGTTTGCGAAGGGGGCACACGGCGCAGGCGCAACCGGGATGGCAAATAACGTGATCGGGTTTCTCGACAATGGCGGCAAGACTACCATTGTGATTGGCGCCCATTACGATCACCTTGGTACAGACGGCCAAGGGAGCTCACTCGACGCGAACCCGACCAACAAGATCCACAACGGTGCGGACGACAATGCTTCCGGAGTCGCCGGTGTTTTGGAACTCGCGCGATACTTTGCCACGAACCAGATCCGTGAAAATTCTAACTTTATTTTTGTGTGTTTTTCCGGCGAAGAACTTGGGCTTCTGGGATCCAAATATTTTACCGAACATCCACCGGTTGACCTCGCCTCTGTCGACTATATGATCAACCTGGACATGATTGGAAGGTTGAACACTCAGACCCGTCAGCTGTTGATTCACGGTACGGGAACGAGTCCCGTCTGGGAGCCGCTGCTGAAAAACATCGAGAAGGATGGCTTAAGCATTACAACTGATTCGTCAGGCGTTGGTCCTTCGGATCACACGTCATTCTACCTGAAGAATATTCCAGTATTGCATTTCTTTACCGGCAGCCACGAAGATTATCACAAGCCGGGTGACGACATCGACAAAATTAACGCAGATGGCGAGCTTCGCGTCCTGAAACTGATTATCAGGATCATCGAAAGCCTGAACAACGAACCAAAGCTTGCCTTTCTCCCGACCAGGAATAAAATGCAATCACGCCAGACTGCCTTCAAAGTTACCCTCGGAATCATGCCTAGCTATGCCTCTTCGGGCGAGGGCCTGAAGGTCGACGGGGTGTCGGATGGCAAACCTGCGGCAATGGCAGGAATCAAGACCGGCGATGTGATCATTCAAATGGGCGAGTTTCCCATCGACGATATTTATAAATATATGGAGGCTCTCGGCAAATTCGAGAAAGGACAGTCAGTGCCAGTCAAAATAAAGCGCGGCACCGAGGTGCTGGAGCTCAGCGTAACATTCTAGCGGTGTTCGGCTGTTGATCTTTTTCCCGGGTACGAATCCTTCTTTGACAAAACGCGGAATCTTTTAAACATCTCAACCAATAAAGGTGTTTTCATCGCATTCACGATAACAACGATCAATACAGCAATTACCGCAATTCTCATTACCACCAGTAGAAAGAACGCATCTTTGACAAATTGGGCGAGTAGTTCCATACTCGCGTCACTAAAAAACAAATG
>DASPNN010000759.1:0-3941 GCA_035626495.1 Chryseosolibacter sp. | reverse complement strand
AGCCAGGGAGGACATTCGAATGAGGTATATTTTGAAGAACGTTTCTCCAGCTCGTTGAACCGATCCAATCTGGAAAACTGGGACAAGTTGTTTGAAGGGGCCGCGCACAATTCCGGGTCAGCTGCTGGCAGCACATCAAATGAAATTCAAACGTTGAGGTTTGAAAGCCAGGTGAATCACAGCCAATCGCCGCTGCCGGAAGCCGAGAAGATTCTCTTCCAGCTTCATGGCCGATATGTCGTCAAACAAGTGCGGTCGGGGATGATGTTTTTTGATCAGCAGCTTGCGCATGAACGGATACTTTTCGAACGATATCTTGATCAACTAAAAAACAAGTCTGCGGAAAGTCAGCAAAGTCTGTTTCCGCAAACCGTTTCGCTCACTGCCCAGGATTTCGCGATCGTCATGGAGATGGAACAGGAAATCAAGGCGCTCGGGTTTCGTTTTGAAGTTTTTGGGAAAAATACACTGGTGGTAAACGGAATTCCCGCTCATGTGGCATCGGGCCGTGAACGTGAGTTATTTGAAGGATTGATCGAGCAATTCAAACTTAACCAGTCTGTGCTATCGGTTCCGCTACAGGAAAATTTGGCACGGGCGCTGGCAAAAAGGGCTTCTATTAAATCCGGACAGAAGCTGGACCGGCCGGAAATGCAGGCATTGATCGACGGTCTTTTCGCCTGCGGAAACCCCAATTACAGTCCTGAGGGCAGACCTACGTTTTTTATTTTTGAGTTAAGCAAAATTGAAAGTTATTTTACCCGTCATTAACGATATAGAACCTTTGGCTATACGCGCCGTTTTACTGTAAAAATATTGCGATGCTCAGACTCACGCCCGTCGTCAGGAATTTGCTCATGATTAATGCGATTGTTTTTCTGTTCGAATACATCGGCCCGCGCAGAAATTTCATCGACTGTATCCAACCGGGTCACCCTGCAGAGTACACGATGGACCTGGTGAGGGGTTTTTTATCAATGTGGAGCCCGGAGTCAAGCTGCTTTAAGCCGTATCAATTGTTTACCTACATGTTTGTGCATGGTGATTTCATGCACATTTTTTTTAATATGCTCACCCTGGTGTTTATGGCGCCGATGTTGGAGAATTTTTGGGGCGCGAAGAAATTTCTCATGTTTTATATCGTATGTGGTGTCGGTGCGGGCATATTTCACGTTATTGTTACAACCTTTTTCGTGACAGGTGGGTTTAGCAGCGTCATGATGGGCGCGTCAGGCGCGGTTTACGGCGTGCTAATGGCCTTTGGAATGCTATTTCCAAATATGGAAATCATGTTGCTGATCCCCCCAATCCCGATCAAGGCAAAATACCTTGCCTTTTTGTTGGCCGGTATGACATTTTTAATGGACAGGAGTGGCAATGTTGCACACTTTGCTCATCTGGGAGGAATTATTTTTGCATTTATTTTGATTCGTATTTGGAGGAGCCAGGGCGGAGGCTATTATTAGAAGAGTATGTTTGAAGAATTCAAGAGCGCGTTTCACAAGTACAACAACGCACCTGTGCAGTTGATCATCATCAACGTGGTGTTGTTCATCGCACTTGCCGTGCTCAATGTGATTATGAGCTATACGCCCTATCCGGAGGCTTTTGACATATTGCATCGCCAGTTTTCATTGCCACCCGGTTTTGTTGAATTCCTCTCGCGTCCGTGGACCCTGATCACCTACATGTTCACCCACGACCTTTCGGGAATTCTGCACATCCTTTTCAACATGCTGGTCCTTTACTGGTTCGGAAGATTGTTCACGGAATATCTTGGAAGCGACAAGCTCATTGCGCTTTATGTACTCGGCGGCCTGGCTGGCGGGATCGCATTTCTACTGGCCTACAACACGATTGAGGTTTTGATAGCCCGCCAACCATTGGGGCTCGTCGGCGCTTCGGCCTCTATCAACGCGATTGTCGTGGCAACGGCCGTACTGTTGCCGAATTATACTTTCTTTCTGTTGTTCTTTGGTCCGGTCAGAATCAAATATATAGCTGGTATTACCGTATTGCTATCGTTTATCGGCGCCAACGCCAGTGGGGGGAACGTCGGGGGCAACATTGCGCACCTTGGAGGCGCGCTCATCGGGTGGGTATACATGAAACAACTTCAGGCGGGCTCTAATTGGGGATTGTGGGTGACGATCACGCTGGATTGGATCAAGAACCTCTTCAAAGATAAGCCCCGGGTAAAAGTGTCATATCGTAACGACCGGCCGACTCCCAAAGCGCCGGGCGAAAAATCCTCGTATACCCAGGAGGAAATCGACGCAATCCTCGACAAGATCTCTGCAGGCGGTTACGAAAGCCTGACCAAAGAGGAGAAGGAAAAACTATTTAATGCCAGCAAAAAAAGCTAACCGGCTTTTTTTTACCAACATCAGTTTTTGTTTGCGAGTTGCCCGCACGTGGCATCAATGTCCTTGCCCCGGCTTTTGCGAATGCGGGTTGTAATCCCGTTACTTTCCAGCAAATGCATATACATGTTCAGCGATCTTTCCGAGGCTTGCTGGAATTCGCCGTCGTCGATCGGATTGTATTCAATAAGGTTGACCTTGCAGGGGACAACTTTACAAAACTTCAAGAGTGCTTGTGCATGTTCTTCCGTGTCGTTGATGCCGCGCCAGACAACATATTCATAAGTGACTTTCCGTTTTGTTTTTTTATACCAGTACTTTAATGCCTCCGCCAGGTCCTCCAGGGAGTTCGTCTCATTGATTGGCATGATCGCCGAGCGGACGTGATTGAGAGCGGAGTGCAGGGAGACAGCAAGGTTGAACTTAACGCCATCATCGGCCATTTTTACGATCATTTTCGCAAGCCCTACGGTCGATACGGTCAGCCGTTTGGAGGCCATATTGAGGCCTTTCGGAGATGTGATCTTCTCAATCGCTGTCATTACATTGCTGTAATTAAGCAGCGGTTCACCCATTCCCATGAAGACGATATTTGTCAGCGGCCGGCCAAAGAACAGCTCGCTCCGTTGCTGAATTGCAACTACCTAATCGTAGATCTCATCGGCATTCAGGTTACGCATACGTTTCAATCGGGCGGTCGCACAGAACCTGCAGGCCAGGCTGCACCCAACCTGCGAAGAAACACAGGCGGTGATACGCTTATCGGTAGGGATTAGAACTGATTCGACGACGAGCCCATCATGGAGCACCACCGCATTCTTGATCGTACCGTCGGCGCTGCGCTGCATCTTGTCAACTTTGATAAAGTTGATGGTGAAATGGGCTTTCAGCATCTCACGCGTTGGCACCGACAGGTTCGTCATCTGGTCAAAATCCTTAGCGGCTTTTTTCCAAAGCCATTCATATACCTGCTGCGCTCGAAATGCTTTCTCGCCGTGCTGAACAAAGAATTCCTTCAGCTCCTCAAGCTTTAATTTCCGGATGTCGCGCTTAACGATCGTTTCCACCATAAAAATGCAAAGTTAGGCAATTGAACCTAACCACGCTGATCAACAACAAAAGTGTGCGTAAATGAATTTATTTTGGGGACTTTATTTTAACAAAAAATTTGATTTCGCATGCCCTTCCCGCATTTGAGATTACGAGGGAATCTGTGGTAAGCTTATCGACCGTAAAGCTTTCTGAAATGGTTTGAGATTTCTTATCGAGTATATAAAGCGTTTCGCCGGTGAATTTATACAAAAAGTTCTTTGAGTTGGCAGATCTTCGCTTGTTGAGGATTCGAGTGCTCTCTTCACCCGAGCCTTTTTCCCTGAACTCGATCAGCTGAGGGGTCGCCGATGACATTTGCGCCATCTCTCCGGCCAGTGAATTGTCGGCGTCGGCAAGTTGCCCTTCCAGGCAGGATGTCTCATCCACAAGCTGCCACTTGCCCACGATTGATTGTGCGTCTGCCGAAATTGCACATGTTATCAAAATAACCGCGGCCAGCAGTGGGAATCCGAAATGTCCGTGTGT
>DASPNN010000758.1:0-5040 GCA_035626495.1 Chryseosolibacter sp. | reverse complement strand
AAACACCTGGCGTTTAAAAAGGTGTCGGCGCAATCCTGCGAGGGTCGTGACAGGAAAACTGCAAAAGAGCTTGCAGTCGCGGGCGGGGGTTTCAACGAAAAAGTCTAAGCCTTCTTCAGGTCGGAAGCCAGATTAAAATTTTCATTTTCATACAAACTTTGTTTATTGTTGTTATAGTTACATGAGTCAGCAGGCGGCAGCCTCGATCCTACCCTTGCCGACGATTGAATAACTTTGGAGCAAAGATTTCCCTGCGTATTTCAGAACCGCCTCATCCTGAACGTTGGCGCGTGTGATCACTTTCGTAGGCCCGACCATCGTTCGTGATTTATCGCGCAAAGAAACGCAACACACCTCGCGAGAAGTCAGCGCGCTAAAGTCCAAAATGCATTCTCCTTTGACAAGATGAATGATCAGTTTCCTGCAAAAGCCATGAAAACGTATATGGCCGCTGCCAATCACTGTAAACTCGACGGTCTGTTTTGAATAGATCATTCCAGAAAGGTCGAATATCCCCTTCGCGATAAATTCTACGTCACCGAAATTTCCGATCATGAGAGAGTGAGAGGTGTGGTCACCATCAAACTCGATCTTTCGCCGTTTTACAATGGAATTTGTCATGGGGGTTATTTGCCAGTGGTGTTTTCAAAAAAGCGGATCGCGGTTCCTCCACCCGGGGCCAATCGTAATTTCAGCGTTGTCTGATTGTCGACCGCGGCCGTGTGCCTGATTTCAAAGTCGAGTGGGTTGTTCGAAAAGTCTGCGTTCTGTCCGTCGGTATAAACCTCAGCGGTGTATTTTTTTCCTTGGTCAAGAAAATCCAGTGGCAACGAGATCTCCCGCGGTTCTTCGTTGGTAATACTACCGACAAACCATTGATTGCTGTGGCGGTCTTTCCGGGCGATCGTTACGAACTTGCCGATCTCCCCGTTCACGACCCTTGTGTATTCCCAATCGGTTGGCACATCTTCGATGAACTTGAATGCTGGATGTCCATTGTAGTTTTCCGGCAGGTCGGCGGCCATGTGAAGCGGGCTATACAGCACGACATAGAGCGCGAGTTGCTTGGCCAGCGTTGTATGCACCCGGAATGAGCCGCGATTTTTGAAAAGGATGTCGAAGATACCAGGCGTATAATCGAGCGGTCCCGCAAGGCATCGCGTAAACGGCAGAATTGTGGTATGCGAGGGCGGGTTGCCCGAACTCCATGCTTCGTATTCAGTGCCGCGCGCACCTTCGCGGGTCATCATATTTGGGAACGTTCTGCGCAGGCCGGTATCCTTTACGGGCTCGTGCACATCGAGCATGACCTTGTACTTTGCGGCGGTCTCCATAACCTTGTGGTAATGACGAACCATAAATTGTCCCTGGTGGCGCTCCCCGGCCGGCAGCTTGTTAACATAACCGGTCTTCAGATAATGGATATCGTGCTCGCGCAGCAACCGGAAGGCGTCATCGAGCTGGCGTTCATAGTTGCTCACATTGCCGCCAGTTTCGTGGTGGGCGATCAGCGCAATATTTTTTTCGCGTGCGTATTTGCTTAACGCTGCAAGGTCAAAATCCGGGTATGATTTAGTGAAGTTGAAGTTTCCTCCCTGGGTCCAATCGCCCTCCCAGCCTTCATTCCAACCCTCGGCCAGTACTCCGGCGAATTTATGTGCGGACGCAAAGTCGATCAGAGACTTTACGTTGGCCGTAGTCGCACCGTGATTCGGGCCCTGTTCCCATGTGTTGCGCTGCAGGTGCATGCCCCACCAGACGCCCATATATTTGCCTGGCTTGATCCACGAAACGTCGTTCAGGCGGCATGGCTCATTCAGGTTCAGGATCAGCGGGGAGGTAACCAGATCACCGGCGTTCGTTCCCACCTGAATCGTTCTCCATGGGCTGGTCATTGGCGCTGAAGTCTTAACGCGCTCCCCGTCAGACCATGGTACAAGATCAGCCTTAAACTTCAGGCCACCCATGTTTTCCAGTGCCATTCCGGCATAATCCACGAGGGCCGCTTCATGGATACTGACAACCAATCCCGGGCTTTCCAGGGTCACGGGCGTGGTCACTTTTTGTTTAATTTCACTGAGCCTGGAATTGTTGTACAGATATTCCGAATCCATTTCATCACCATATGCGGGAATCCACCATGCCGACAGGTCTTGCGCAAAAGCGAACTCAGTCAGTTCATCCATGATGACAAAATCTTTCAGACTCTTTTGGGCCGGAACATGATACCGGAATCCCATGCCATCGTTAAAAACCCTGAACTCGATGCTCAGCTTTCGTTTCATCCCGTCGAGCAAGTGGACGAGCAATTGATTGTGGTGATTACGGACCTGCTTGACTTCGCCCCAGGGCTGTGTCCAGGTTTCGTCCACACTGGAAGAGGCTGATGAGACAATCTCGAATGTACCGCTGAGCGCCGGCAGGTTTTTAAGCAGGAAGCCGAGCTTTGAGGGTTGTATCACCTGCCACTCATTTTTTGACAGACTATAATAGGGAATCTTTTCACGAAGCTCAAAAGTCACTTTCAAAGAACCGTCGGGTGATGTAACTGAAAGCGTTCGATCTTTCGAAGCCGCGCACGGTGCGATCAGCAGGTGTAAAGCCAGGGCCAGTATCCTGAAAGACGATTGATTCATGTTTTGCATTGTCGTGATTCCACGATGTAGCCGATGCCAAATCGTTCGGAGCAAAACAAGGCATCCATTACGGCCTGCGAAACTTACACGATTAAAAAGTGGAGAAAAGATCGTGGCTTTAAAGCTTACCCAATTGGCTTTCAGTGGATTAGTTCAATTCCAAAAGAAGAAAAATATAAACCTGATGTGGCCGTCAAAGCGCATGAATCTGCATGATCTTCTTTTCAAACTCCTCGTTCGGGATGATCGACTTGCTTTTTACACGAGCTTTGTAGTTGTAGATGGTGTTGATGGAATAGTCCAGGATTTTGGCAATCTTTTCGGTGTCATGAATGCCCATGCGGATCAAGGCGAAAATTCGCAGTTCCGTATTGAGCAGCTGACCTTCTTTAAGCACTACCTGGTCCTCCTCCTTAAAGTATGAGTTGAAGATGTGTACAAAGTCCGGGAATAATTTTAAGAACACTTTGTCGAAGCTGTGGTAGAGTTCTTCCCGTTCTTTTTTCGGGTTGATGCTATTCACAATGTACTTGATGTCTTCAAGCTTCTTGGTCATCAGCTTCATTTCAACCGACTTCTTGAAGCTCTCAATCTTTCCCAGGTATTCCGAATTGATATTGAAATAGTATCCGATATACTCTTCCTTGATCTTGTTAGCTTCCTGAAGGGCTTTTTCGGCGACTTTGCGTTTCTTAAGCTGACGAAATATGATGATGGCAAAGACGAGGACAAGAACGGAAAGTGTCGTGATGACAGACGAATAGATCAGCCACAACCGTTTCTGCTCACTTTCGTTGGTGACGCGCGCGGAGGCAATAATTGGCAAAATCGAGCCGACCTGAACCTTTCGCTGCCGTGCCCCATAGAAAACAGCGTCTTCCATGGCTTCCTGGATGTAGTTATAGGCATTCAGGACGTCGCCCTGCCTGTAAAGCATTTCCGCCAGCGTCGATAGTGCCGATGTTTCACGCGTAGAAGATTCGATGTCGGCAATGGCGGCCCGCGCCAGCAGGTCGATGGCCCGGTCATCCTTCTTACGTGTGATATACAGGTAGCTCAGTGTGGATGCCGTTACTGCCAGCTGCTGGGGTGTGAGCGGATAGTTCTCCATCAGGTCGTTAAGCTCGCGCTCGGCCTGACGCATGTTACCGTTTTTAAGGTTCTGCAGTCCGCTGAGATAGATGTATGAATACGACTCGGGTTTGCAAAGCATCTTGGCCGAGTCTATATACAGGCTACCCAGCCGGTTATACCGCGGCGTATAATAAGCATCCTTGTCAAAATCACCGAGGTCAAAATACGCGCGGGCGAGTATCGAGTAGTAATCGACCCGAATTGTGTCGGGCAGCAAACTGACAGGCAGGTTGACAAGCGAGTCCAATGTTTCTTTGAACATGCCTGACGAAACAAGGATAAATCCAAGCTGTATCTTGGAATAAGCAATCCGTACCGGATCGTTCAAGCGATAGGCGAGGTTTTGGAGCCGGCGAATCGAGCTGAAGGCAGAGTCGTAAATGAATGTTTTATACTCATTGCACAATCCCTGTAACAGAGCAAAATTACCTTCGGTCGCTTGGAAGTCATGATCCAGTTTTCGATGAAGGGCGCTGATCCTGGCAATTTTCTCCTGCTCATACTTGCCCTTCAACAGGATGGCACGATTCAACCTAGTCAGCAGGGTATCCGATTGGGATCTTGCATGTGCGCAAAGGAATGTCAACACGATCGCCAAAAAAATCCTGGTCATGGGGTGCGGTTTAAAAAATCAAAATACAGAAAAATCCAAAGAATTGATGCACGCGGAACCATGAGTTAGGACGCATCGCTGTTGGAGGAGGCACGACCCAAAAAAAAACTGACACGGGCGAAATGGAGTTCCCTACTGACCGAGATGGCAGGTGAAAGAATCAATTATTGAACCAGAACAATTGCCTGGAGTTCTTTCACAAGCTCGCCGAAATCGCCATGGGCGTTGTTGCAAAGGATGATGAATGTCAATTTTTTGTCAAGGTACCTGATAAAGATCGTGTTGAGACCGGGGTTATCGCCAGTGTGGTAGACAATACGCCCATGTTGCTCGTGGCGGTCGAGGAACCATCCGAAGCCATAATTCGACACGGACCCGTCGTTCAATTGCGCGGGGCTGAAAGCAAGCTGGATCGTGCGGTCTGGCACAAGCGCTTCGGTATACAATGCCCGGTCCCACCGCAAGAGATCCGCAGCCGACGCGCTTACCCGGCCCGGGCCCTTACGGTTTCCAAGCCAAATCGCGTAGTTAAATTCCGGAAAGGAATCTGCGGGAACGTAGGTCTCCTTTTCTGCCACATAGAGGTGACCCCAAGACATATCCGGCAAATGTACCTTTTGTTCTCTCGACCGGATGCCTGTCTTACTCATTCCCAGC
>DASPNN010000757.1:0-23986 GCA_035626495.1 Chryseosolibacter sp. | reverse complement strand
GAACATGAAATGCTTTCGATCAACGCTTGCTGGCGTCTTGACAGCGGCGATGCTGTTGTCGTGCGGAGATGAACTTGACGATCAGGCTGCGCGCCGCAGCACGGATGATGCGTCATCAGGAGTCTCAACCGCAGCGCGCCCCCCGGCGGGACCTCCGGTCATCACCTGGGAAACGGTGATGGATGGTACAAGCTTTTCCAGCTACAGCACCCTGGAAAGCCAGTGGAACTACCTCTATCCATGGGGATCAGATCACAACGGCTCGGCGCGCATGTATGCCAGCTCCAGCGACCACAGCCAGGTATACATTGAGACGCCAGGGGTCCTGACCATCAAAGCGACGAAGGTGCCGGAAACTGAAGGGAATAGCACTTCCGATCCGCATTTGCTCATCCGTTATCACTCAGGCGCAATTCATGGTAAACAACAGGTCGTTATCAATACCCAATACGACGCATGGGAGCTGAGTGGCGAATTCATGGCGCCCATTGCCAGGGGAACGTGGCCGGCATTCTGGATCACAGGTGCGTTCAGCTGGCCGCCGGAAAGCGACATCATGGAGTATAAGGGCAATAACGTTTGCTGGCAAAACACCGCCGATGGACCGGATTGGACGCAAGTGGGGTGGGAAACGACAAAAACGACAGTCGCGGACGCAAATGTGAACTGGCACAATTACAAGGTGGTTATGTATCGCGCCAAAGACCGGAGAGGCCGGTGGACGAATAATGTGACTTGCGAATACTACATCGACGGCGTACTGAAAGGCACCCATACAGGGTCGAACTTCTTCAATCAGACGTTTAACATCATCATCAATCTTCAGATGGAGGGATCCAGTGGAAGCCCCGGACCCTTAACGGAGACGTTGTACTATGCGCGGAATATTGTAGTCAAACGTGGCAAAATGCAATGATCACGCGAAGGGCCCTTGGCAGGGCCTTTCGTTTTTCACGATGCCGTGACGTGAATCGCTTGATGTCAAATCGCATCAAAGTGAATGTGATCGTTCAGATCGCGGATGGAATCATCGAATCGTGTCTGACACGTTTAATGAAATGCGCGGGGGACATATTTGACTTGTTTCGACAACTTGGTTTTCGCTTCTTAAACATCTTACCGAAAATGAATGTAATAAAAATCGCTTTTATGGCTTTTGCACCAGGTGTATTGGCCATTGGCTGTCAGTCAAGCGACACTGACCTGACAGAATCTCCTTCGAAGAGCAGGATGGAGAGCAATGTTACCTCTACCACGGCAAGCGTGTTCGCCCCGCCCGGGTATGTGAAAGTTTTTGAAGATCATTTTACAGATGCGGCCATCAATACTTCGAACTGGACTGTCGGGAGTTTGCGGGATGCGGCGTCGGGTCATATAGTCCCCGGTGCGAAGGGTGCGCATTTACTGAATGACCAATATGACGGTTACATCACACCTGAAGATTGTTACGTGGAAAACGGCGCGCTGGTGCTCCGCAATCAGAAGCGAACCGTTCAGGGCACCGATCCGGTGGGAACGTTCAACTATACGTCCGGTTGGGTGATGTCGATGCACAAAGTGAAATTTAACAAAGGGTATGTCGAAATGCGCGTGAAATTTCCGAAGGGTGAAAAAGTATGGCCGGCGCTGTGGCTGATACCGGAAAACCTCAGCTGGCCCCCGGAGTGGGACATGTGGGAATACTTCGGTAACAGAAATGATCCCGGCGTGCCCAAGGACGTGATGGGGATGTTTCTCGCGACCGGTCGAACCTGGCACTGGCAGGCAGTCAACTGGTACGGCACTTACCTGAATAATTTTGACGCCACCTACGGAAACGACGTTTACCACACTTACGGCTTTGAATGGACGGCCACGGAAGCACGATGGTTCGTGGACGGGAATCTGGTTCAAACAATCCTGGCAAAAAACGTCAAGATGTACCCGAATACCGACTTTTACATTGTCCTCAACAACGCGACCAGAACCAAATCGCCCGATGTTAACACCGCGTGGCCCAATTACCTTGTTATCGACTACATCGAGATTTATCAAAAACCATAAGAAAAGAGAAAGCGGTTTGTGACAGACCGCTTTTTTTCTGTCACTTCAGGGTATCCTCCCCGCGTACGGGGTCCGGTGTCGATTTGCACAGCTTTTTTCTGATCCGGGGCATGCCGCCGGGGTCGCGAATAATTCCGCATTGACGAATTTGCATACCTAGTTTGATTGAAATTAACCTCCTTTTTTTACTTACTTCTTCATAAATTCAGTGCTGGCAGAAATTCACAACGGCCCATTGAAATGAACAGCTGGCGCAATACTTTTCTTGCATGTCTTTTTTTTGTCGCAGGTTGCACCGTCACTTATGGACAAGCCAGCGAGTTCACAGTTGATTACCTGACGATAGACCAAGGGTTGCCCCAAAACGAGGTAACGGCGATCATTCAGGATCGCAAAGGTTTTATTTGGTTTGGGACGCGGGGAGGCTTGGCCAGGTTCGACGGTAATACCGCGAAAGTTTTTCAGTACGATCCCGGGAAATCCACAGGTCTGTACAATAACTCCGTGGAGGCGCTGTTCGAGTCTTCCGATGGAAAGATCTGGATAGGCACTAAGTCGGGCGGCCTTAATTGTTTCGACCCGGTTTTCGAAACGTTCACCAATTATGAATTCAATCCGCAGGATTCGACTTCGATCAGCTCGAATCGTGTAGTCGCCATTGCCGAGCATGCAAACGGTCTGATGTGGGTGGGCACCTGGGCGGATGGACTGAATCTTCTCGATCCTTCTACCGGGAAAGCGGTGCGTTTGCTTGGTGGCCGGCCCGTCCTGGCCCTTAAAAAAAGTGTTGACGGGACCGTTTGGGTCGGGAGCCGGAACCTACTATATAAGATCGCACGAGGTTCTTTGGCGCCACAAGCCGAGCTGCACCTCGAAGATCAAAACGAGATCACATCCATTCAATGTGACAAATCAAAACCCGTTGTCTTTGTGGCCGGCTGGACAATGGGGGTGATGTCGTACAACCCTATTGAAAAAAAGCTGTCGCGCGTTCATGGGAAAAATGTTCCGCCGGCCCGCCCGCAATCCGACAATGCATACTCGATTCTGCTCGATTCAACGGATGAGCTATGGGTCGGGTATTGGGGTGACGGCCTATACCGCCGGGATGGAGGCGGTTTCAAAAGGATAATGATCGCACCCGAAAGCAAGGGTGGCCACAACAAGAATTATGACATCGTGCTTTCAATTTTCCAGGACCGTTCCGGAAATATATGGGTGGGAACTGATGGCGCCGGTATTTGCAAGCTGACCCGGAAGAACAACCTGTTCTCCGCTTATACGTTGAAGAACAGCGACCTTGCGAGCGGACACATTCTGAGTTTGCTGGAAGATTCCGATGGAAGGATTTGGATCGGCACCAAGGGTGGCGGCCTGAACGAGCTTAGGAATGGAAAGATATTTCACCACGGCGAACTGTATGAAGCGATCCGCGACAGGAAGGTCAACGACATACATACGATCTATCAGGACGGCGATGGCGTGATATGGATTGGCTCCAACTTTGGCTTACACCGGATCACACGAATCGTTGACAACCGCATAGCGTTCGAGACCTTCACACGCGAGGAGCGGCCGCGCGCGCTGAGCGACGAAAAAGTGATGGCAATATTGAAGGATAGTCGCGGTAATTTTTGGGTAGGGACTCAACAGCACGGATTAAACCGATTGATCAACGACGATTGGAAACGCCCTGAGTTTCGAGTATATCAGTTTGATCCCGATAAGCACCATGCGATTTCTGACAATCGAATCAGTGTTTTGTTTCAAGACAGCAAACAACGCATTTGGGTCGGTACGTACAAAGGCCTGCAGCTCTATGACGCGGAGGTCGACGGGTTCATCAGGCTTTCGCATAAGCCTGGTGTTGATGAGAGTCTCAGCAACGACATTGTCACTTCTATTTCCGAAGACTCCGCAGGGAATATCTGGGTCGGAACGGCCAGGGGCTTGAACAAGATCACCGTCGACCAAAGTGTTATTAAATCCAGCCCTTATACGACGCGCGATGGTTTTCCCAATGACTATATCCACGCCGTGGTTCCTGACCGAGCGCACAACCTCTGGATCAGTTCCAACGGGGGTCTGTTCAAATTCAATCCGGCAAACGGTTCGATCCATGTTTTTTACGCGAGCGATGGACTTCAGGGCAATGCTTTCTCCGAAAACGCGGCGTGCCGGAGCAAAAGCGGGCTCATGTACTTTGGAGGTATCAATGGCTTTAACGTTTTCAATCCTCAGATGGAGTTGAAGCCGGCGGCATCTTATCCGTCCTTTGTGTCGCTGAAGATCATGAATATGGAAATTGTCCCCGGCCAGGCGATTCACAGCGATGAAAAGATTCTGACGCGTTCGTTGCTTTACACCGATGAGATAACATTGACGCATGAGGACCAGGTAATATCGATCGAAGTGTCTTCCCTGGATTATACCTTCCCCGAGAAAAACCAATACGCGTTCAAGCTCGAAGGATTTAATAACGAATGGCTCAATACAGGAAACAACCGTTCCGTCACATATACCAACCTGAAAGCCGGCAGCTACCTTCTGTGGGCCAGGTCAAGCGATGTCGGCAATATGTGGATCAAGGACCCGATTGTCATGAAAATCAATGTGCTGCCACCGCCGTGGCGGACCTGGTGGGCCTACACCGGCTACGGGGTTGCAATCTTGTTGCTGGCGGTTGCCGTGTGGGTTGTCATTTCAAGACAAATGAAGCTCGAAGCACAATTGCAGTACGCGCAAGTCGTCTCGGCGAAAGCCGAGCTCGAGAAACAAAAGGAACGGGAGGTGAGCGATGTGAAATTCCGGTTCTTCACCAATGTTTCTCACGAGCTTAAAACTCCTTTGACCCTTATTATCAGCCCGCTGGAGGAGTTGCTGCTGCTGAAGGATACTCCGCCGATGTACCGTGAAAAGCTTTTGATCATGCACCGGCACGCCGGTCGTCTTCTGACGCTGATCCATCAATTGCTCGACCTTCGAAAATCCGAAAACGGCAACCTGAAGTTGCTCACCGACCAAAGAGACATCGTGAAATTCGTCTCCGAAGTTTTTGAATCCTTCGCCCACCTGGCTGAGCGGCGCCATATCGTTTATTCTTTCCACAGCGATGTGGATCAGCTGATGGTCGAGTTTGACCAAAACAAAATCGAGATGGCAATCACCAATATTCTATCGAACGCATTCAAGTACACCCCCGACTCCGGGCAGATAACATGTCAGGTCACAATCGAGAAAGACGCTGCCTCAGGCAAGCTCTACTGTGACATCATTGTTGAAGACACCGGACCCGGTATGCCGAAGGATGCCCTTGACCGGATATTCGACCTCTACTATCAGGTTACCGTCGTCGACTCCGTGAAAATATCGGGTACCGGCATTGGTCTCTCCCTTGTCAAAGAGATTGTCCAGCTCCATGGTGGCAAAGTATCGGTGGCCAGCGAAGAAGGAAAGGGCTCCCGCTTCACGATCAAGCTGCCCCTGAAGCAATTGAGCAATATCGGCAAAAACGGGGTGAATATTGTATTGAACAGAGAGGCAGCGGGTACAACGGAAAGGCTGGATCACCCTGGCGAGGCCCCCGATAACGATCGCCCGATTGTATTGGTCATCGAGGATACCGGCGAGCTTCGGGACTACCTGGTCGGGCTGCTGCACGATGAATTCCAGGTGCTGAAGGCGGCGAGCGGCGAGGAGGGACTCAAATGCGCGATGGACAAGATTCCCGATATCATCGTCAGCGATGTGATGATGGACAACATGGACGGCGTCGAGCTCTGCAACAGAGTGAAGCACAACGAAAAAACATGCCACATTCCGGTCATCCTGTTGACTGCCAAGACCATGCCCGAAAGCGAGTTATCCGGTTTCAGCGCAGGCGCGGATGACTACATAAAAAAACCGTTCAACCCGACGATACTCGTTGCACGCATCCGCAGACTGCTTGATTCCCGAAAACAACTCAAGGAATATTATAGCAGGAAGGTCACCCTTCAGCCCACCAACATTGAGATCACTTCGTATGATGAAAAGTTTCTCCAGAAAGCGATGAACTACGTCGAAGCAAACCTGCTCAACCCGGACTTGAGCGCCGAGTCGCTCGGTTTCCAGCTGAGCATGAGCCACTCCACGTTATACAGGAAATTAAAAGCGCTCACCGGCCAATCCATCAATGAGTTTGTGCGGTCTATTCGTTTGAAGCGCGCGGCGCAATTGCTCGAAACCGGTGAGTACACGGTATCGGAGGTGGCGTTTCAAACCGGTTTTTCCGAAGTCAAGTATTTCCGAAACTACTTCAAGGAACAGTTTGGGTGTCTGCCCTCAGAATACCGGAAGACCAGCGGCGCACCTGCAAGCTAGCGCTTACGCGACGGCGCCGGTCGGGATGGTGTTTTGTTCATGCTGGCCGGATTTCGGTCTAAAGCTCAATAACCAAACAAACATGTAAACCTGCCGTTCTGCGTTAAACAGCGGTCCCCGTTTTCTGTTTTCGGACGCATTTAACCGCAATCGAACAATTATTTCAGTGAAATCATTTTTTCGACGCGGAATTGGCTTTCGGATAGTCATGGGGTTGGATGGCACCTCTCAGCAAAGACCCTGTGAAAATTTCTTAAATTGAAAAAAGGAAATTTTTACGCCTCGCACACTCGAACAACAACACGTATTAGCAATAATTGAATACAACGTATGTACAAACTGATTTCGATATTTTGTCTGATCCTGCTGGCGCCTTGCCTTTATGCGCAGAATAATGCGAGGCTCAAGTCACCGGAGATCTTTCCCGACAAGTCGGTGGTCTTTCGTCTGAAGGCCTCCGAAGCGTCAAGCGTCCAGGTAGTCGGTACGTGGGCCCGGGATTTTAAGCCTGTGCCCATGGTCAAAAACGATTCGGGGATTTATGAGATCAAGATCGGTCCGCTGCCATCGGATATGTACGAATACCGCTTTATTCTTGATGGGGTGCCGATCCTTGACCCGAACAACAATGCGGTGACAAGAGACGGTGTTTACATAGAGAACCGGTTATTGGTTCCCGGAAAATTGGCGGATCTAATCGCCGTCCAGGATGTGCCGCATGGAAATGTTACATCAGTCTGGTACCCATCTCCGACCCTGGGGGCACAAAGAAGAATGTATGTTTATACTCCACCGGGTTATGAGCAGGTGAAAGACAAATATCCGGTGATGTATCTTTTGCATGGGGGTGGAGGCGATGAAGATGGCTGGATCAACCGGGGACGGGCGAATTACATTCTCGACAACCTGATCGCCGCCAAACTGGCCGTACCGATGATCGTGGTAATCACCAACGGAAACCCGGATGCGGTAGCCGCGCCGTTGGAACGGCCAGGGGAAAAGAACCCTGCCGACGGTATCGCCGCAATGGCTTCCATGAGGTTTGAAGAAAGCTTTGTCAGGGACGTAGTCCCTTACATTGAAAAGAAATACCGGGCGATCGCCGACAGCGACCATCGGGCTCTTACAGGATTTTCGATGGGAGGCTATCAAACGCAAAACATTACGAACCACCATCCCGGGATGTTTGGATATATCGGTGTCATGAGCATGGGATTATTTTCTTCATTCCGGAACGCAGACCGGGATTACGACAAAGGCAAACATGTCGCGCAGCTTAAGGCGCTGCTTGCTGAAAAACCGCAATTGTATTGGATCGGGATTGGCAAGGACGACTTTCTTTTTGACACGGTTACCAAGCTTCGCGCCCTATACGATGAAGTGGGCCTGAAATACACGTATCGGGAAAGCGAAGGCAGCCACACCTGGAGGGAATGGCGGCTTTACCTGACCGAACTCGCTCCGAAATTCTTTAGATAATTGGTTACACTGAATCATCGGTAAGATCTAGCAAGCCGGTAAACGAATATTTATGGAACAGTCGAAAATGATAAAGCTCATGACCCTTCTGCTGGCATTAGCCATGCCGTTGAGCGCCCTCACGCAGGTGGAAACGAAAGCGCGGGTTGTTGTTTTGACGGACATTGAAGCCGACCCGGACGACACGCAGTCGTTGATCCGTTTCTTGCTGTACAGCAATCATTGGGACGTGGAGGGCCTGATTGCCACTACATCCATACACCAGAAGAGCAGGGTGGCGCCGGAGAGTATATTGAAAATCCTGGCGGCCTATGGGAAAGTCCAATCAAACCTCGTCAAGCACGAGGAGGGTTTTCCCACCCAGGAGCAATTAATGAAGACGGTCAAAAAAGGACTGGCCACGTACGGCATGCAGGGAGTCGGGGAGGGGATGGACTCCGAAGGGTCGGATTGGATTGTCTCGTTGCTGGAAAAGGCCGATGACCGTCCGTTGTGGATCTCGGTCTGGGGCGGTCCTAATACATTGGCGCAGGCGTTGTGGAAAATAAAAAAGACCAAGTCCGTCGCTGTGGCCGATAAGATGTACAGGAAATTGCGCGTGTACACCATTTCCGATCAGGATGATTCGGGACCATGGATCCGGAAAAACTTCCCGGGCATATTCTACATTGTAACGCCAGGTTACAATTACACCCGGGCGACCTGGTTGGGAATAGCCTTTCCGTTGCCTGGTTCGAATGCCGAGGTCGTCTCCAACGACTGGCTCGCCAAAAACGTACAGCAAGGGCACGGTCCGCTTGGCGCCGCTTATCCCGACGTGGCTTATGGGATGGAAGGCGACACGCCGGCGTTCCTGAACTTGATCGTGAATGGCCTCAATGTCCCCGAGCATCCGGACTTCGGCGGGTGGGGCGGGCGCTACGAATTCTACCTCCCGAAGTTCGAGGATTCGAACCAGGGTCCTTTCAGAAGAGAAAACTGGCCAAAGGACGAGCCGGAAACACGGCCGATCTGGACCAATGCAAACGATTCGGTGGTCTCACCGGTGGATAAGAAGTCCTATGTGGGCAACCGCGAGACAATCTGGCGCTGGCGAACGGAGTTCCAGCACGACTTCGCGGCGCGTATGCTGTGGACCACAAAAGCATATCCGGAATGCAACCACCCTCCCGTTCCACGGCTGGCACATGCTGAGAAGTTTACCGTGAAGTCAGGCCAGCAATTTTACCTCAACGCAGACGGCACGACCGATCCGGACGGCGATTCCATGAGCTATTGGTGGTTTCAATATCGGGAGGCTGGAACGTACAAAGGCAATGTGAGCTTCAGGCCTTACTCGCCGAATCTCTACAGCCTTCCCGTCACGGCTCCGGTTGTCGATGGCCCTAAAACCATTCACTTTATTCTGAAGGTGACCGACAAGGGCACTCCTGCGCTGACCAGGTATAAGCGGGTGATCGTGACCGTGACGCCGTAACACACCTGAAATGCAGAATGCTGAGACTGTTGGCAGCCGGCGTGTACGGATTGCCGCGTTTCGCACCGTGTTTTTTACGCGGTTAGCTATCTTTAAAAAATTCTAAAAAAAAGTTATCTGAAATATTGCGCAGTTAAATGACTGCATATATATTTGTGCAGTCAAATAGCTGCATATGGAATTACGACGAGACGTATTTCAGGCCATCGCCGACCCTACACGCAGGGCGATCATTACTTTGGTAGCCCTTCAGGCAATGACACCGACCGCCATTGCTGAAAAATTCGACTCCTCCCGCCAGACGATTTCCAAACACATTCAGATTCTCACGGAGTGTGAATTGCTGAAGCAGGAACAAAGTGGAAGGGAAATCTATTATCACTTCAATCCAAAAAAAATGAAAGAGATCGCCGACTTTATCGAACCCTTTCGAAATATGTGGGACGAGCGTTTCAATAAACTGGAGAGCATTATGAAAAAATACAAATCGAAAAAATAAGGCCCATCATGGAACAGAAAACAAAAATCGCCGCCGAAGACGGCAAACAGGAATTGAAGATCACCCGGGAATTTGACTTGCCCGTTGATTTACTTTTCAGGGCCTATGCCGACCCCGAAATTGTCGAGCAGTGGATGGGTACCAAAGTGTTGAAGCTTGAAAATAGAAACCACGGCGGCTACCAGTTCGAGACGACCGATCCCAAAGGAAACAAGCATCGCTTTAACGGGGCGATCCATGAATTCACGGAAAACCGCAAGATCACCCGGACATTTGAGATGGAGAACACCGGCTTTGGCGTACAGCTCGAGTTTTTGAAATTCGAGGAAGTCTCCGAAGATACCAGTATGCTGACCATGCACATCGTTTACAGGTCGGTGGAAGTCAGGGACCAGATGCTGAAGCTTCCGTTCGCCCAGGGTATCAACATGGCACATAACCGCATACAAGACATCGCAAGCAAATTAAAATAACTCCATCATGAAAAAGGCCTATAAGATTATCTATTGGGTTGCGACCCTTTGGCTTTCTCTCGGAATGATTTCTACTGCAGTTGTACAATTGTCAGGAGGGCAGGAGCAAGCCGGTTTTATTACGGGTTTGGGCTATCCGGTCTATTTTCTAACCCTCATCGGCGTGTGGAAAATACTTGGGGTAACTGCATTGCTGATTCCAAGGTTTCCCCTCGTGAAGGAGTGGGCGTATGCCGGTTTTTTCTTTGCAATGTCGGGCGCTGTATTCTCTCATATCGCTTCAGGCAATGCTGTCACTGAAATATTTCCCTCCTTACTGCTGCTGGTTTTGACGCTCGTCTCGTGGTACTTCCGGCCTGCGGAAAGAAGAATTGTTACCGTAAACCAATATAAATTATGAATCCGAAAGTTGATTGGTACTTCGACAAAGCCGAAAAATGGCAGGCGGAGATCAGGAAGTTGAGATCGATCGTTCTGGATTGTGACCTGATCGAGGAATTGAAGTGGGGCTGTCCGTGTTACACCTTCCAGGGAAGCAACATTGTGTTGATACATACATTCAAAGAGTACTGTGCCCTTTTGTTTTTCAAGGGTGCGCTGCTCAAGGATTTGAAAGGCCTTCTTGTTCAACAGACCGAGAATGTTCAGGCGGCCCGACAGATCCGGTTCACGGGTCTTCGGGAGATCACAAAGCTGGAAAAGACGCTGAAGGCCTACATCTATCAGGCGGTCGAAGTGGAGGAATCCGGTGTAAAAGTGAGTTTTAAAAAGACCCATGAATTCAGTATCCCGGACGAGTTTCAGAGGAAGCTGAACAAGATGCCCGCCTTGAAGAATGCGTTTTATGCATTGACGCCGGGTCGCCAGCGCGGGTATGTGCTCTACTTTTCTTCGGCGAAGCAATCCAAAACCCGCGAATCGAGGATTGAAAAATGTATGCCTCAGATCCTTGACGGTAAGGGATTGAACGATGAGTAATTAAAATACCTGACACGATCGATTGTAAGGAATTAGACAAAACCAGTCCGCAAAAAATATGGTCAGTAAGAGAAAGCTGTCATCCGAGCAACGCAATGAGCTGCTCCTTGCCGTGAGGGGCCGTTTTGAAAAAAATATGAATCGTCACCAAAGCATTCAATGGGCAAATGTTGAAGAACGGCTGGGCACCGCATCCGGCAAATTGTGGTCCCTTCATGAGATGGAGCGCACCGGTGGTGAACCCGATGTTGTTGGTTATGATAAAAAGACCGGTGAATATATTTTTTATGATTGTTCGCCGGAGAGTCCGAAAGGGCGCAGGAGCGTTTGTTATGACCACGAAGCGCTCGAGTCAAGGAAAGAGCATAAGCCGGAAAACAGCGCAATCCAGATGGCTGCCGACATGGGAATTGAAATACTGACAGAAGACCAATACCGCGAGCTGCAGAAACTCGGGAAGTTCGATACAAAAACGTCGAGCTGGATCAAAACGCCAGCCGATATCCGTAAGCTGGGCGGCGCGCTCTTTGCAGACTGGCGTTATGGTCACGTATTTGTCTATCACAACGGAGCGGAATCATACTATGCTGTGCGGGGATTCCGTGGGGTCTTGCGGGTGTGATGTCAACAAATTTCTAATTTCTAATTTTAATGATTGCTAATTAGCAATTTGAAAATTGCGATTGTATCGTGCACGGTATTCCCGGGGGGACATGCCGGTGATCCGCCGGAAAACTTCCCGAAACGCTTTTGCGTCCGAGTAGCCAACATCGTACATCACTTCGTTGATTGTTTTACGACTCGCTTCGAATGCTTTTTTCGCAGCCTCAATCTTGACGCGTTGTGAGTATTCGATGGGCGTGTTTCCGGTCGCCTTGATAAAACGCCGGTCGAAATTTCTTCGGCCGATCGCGAACCTCGATGACAGGCTTTCGACCGATATTTTTTCATCGACCTTGCTTTCGATGTACTCCTGCGCTTTTTTTATCAGCTCGTCTCCATGCGACTTCTGGCCTTTGAAAATGATGAACTCCGACTGGCTTTGGCGATCCATGTCGATCTGGAACACCTTCGAGCAAAACACCGCGGTCTGACGATCGTAATACTTCTCCACCAGATAGATCATCAGGTTGAGGAACGAGTAGGCGCCCCCATTCGTGTAGATGCCGTATTCGTCGGTAATGAGCTGATCGGGTTGGAGGTTCACTTTTGGAAACTCGGCCCGAAACGCGTCGGCCGCAGACCAATGGGTGGAGCAGCTTTTTCCATCCAGCAGCCCGGATGTGGCGAGTAACCACGCGCCCGTGCATATGCTCGCGACCTCGGCGCCATTCCGGTATTGGTGGGCGATCCAGTCGACCAGCTTGTGATTCGGCTTCACGGCTCTCGCGTAATTGTGATTCAGGGATGGAATGATGACCAGGTTTGTACGGGCAATCGAAGAAATGTTGGTGTGTGGCCTGGCTGCGAACAATCCGCCATAGAATTCAACTTCCGTTGAAATTCCAGCAAGCTCGACTTTGAATACTTCCTTTCTGCCGGTGTCTTTCCAAAACTTGTTTGCCCGTGTGAATATTTTATAGGCGCCGACGATGCTGCTCAGGTTGTTCTCTCCTTCGGGGACAATAATCGTGAGGTGTTTCATGGTGACATTCTTCCGGCCCAAATACGGAATTTGCGATGTCTAAATCAACCCGTTAGAATGTCTATTTTGCACCCCGTCGTGGTATGGTTTGGACGGTACATTTGCCTTGCGGAAAAGAGAACAAGGAAAGCCTATTTGACAATCAGATCAAGACGTAAGAATGAGCTCGAAGAACACTACGGATGAAAAGACAATGACGACCCGGGAGGTTGCAGACCGGTTCCATGAACTTGCACAGCAGGAGAAATGGTTCGAGATCCAAGATGAGCTTTTTTCAAATGAAGTAAGAAGCATCGAACCAGACGGGTCCCCGTATCTGGGGTACGCTGAGGGTAAAGCCGAGGTTCGCAAAAAAGGAGAAGACTTCGTCAGGCGGATCGAGGTCTTTCACAGCGGCCGGACCACGGCGCCGATTGTCTCGGGCAATCATTTTGTTGTTGGCCGCGAGAAAGACATGACGGTCCGCCCTCATGGCAGAATCAAGATCCACGAGCTGATGGTTTATGAAGTGAGGGATGGCCAGATCGTAGCGGAGCAATTCTTTTATTGATCGCGTTGTTTACCAAGAGATGGAATGCCGCCGAACGTTTTTAGTTCGGTTGATGATCGGCGATTGAGAACCCGGTTCTTATTTATATCGTTTGCCCTTCTTGATCACAATATCGATATCCTGCAGCAAATCAATGTGCCGCAGCACGTCGCCTTTGACGGCAATGATATCGGCATACTTGCCGGGGGTAATGGTGCCGAATTCCTTATCGACTCCCATGGCGACGGACGGCCAGTAAGTCGCCGCACGGATTGCGTACATCGCATCGAAACCGAATTTATTTACCCACACGTCGAGCTCATTCCACGTACTTTGGCTATGAAACTTCATTGGGATGCCGCTGTCGGTGCCGATCAGGAGGACCACGCCCGCCTGTTTCAGTTGATTGATCTTGCGTTCGAGGGTTGGCTTGCGGATCGGGTTGAGCTGGAAGTAAGACAGCTCTCCGGGACGGGCGATCGATTGCTTGATATCTTTGATGATTGAGTCGGGCAGGCCCAAATGCCAGGAGGTGTTGTCGAGGCGTTCTGGATTGTCGCGTGTATACTCGTAGTTGTACAGGCCTTCAATGGTGGGCGTCCAGAAAAGCGGGCCAAGGTTCATCTGTGCGGTCCGTTCCTTGATCGAGGCGATGATGTCTTCGGGATACTCCGGCGCGGCGGCCAGACCGGTGTGCTCGAAGCAGTCAACGCCCGCTTTCAACCCGCGTCTGATTTCTTCCGGTCGATGGGAATGAGCAACGACCTTGAGCTTGTTTTTGTGTGCTTCATCCACGATCGCCATCACTTCTTCCATGGTCATTTGGTCCTGGTCGATGAGCTTGATGCAGTTGACGCCCGCTTTTGCAAGCTGCTGCACTTTCGCCCTGGCGTCGGCCACACCTTTGACACCCCACCGGAATTCCGCCGTACCCGGATACGGCTCATGTTGAATAAACGGACCGGACATATACATCGTCGGCCCCGGTATGTCGCCTTTGTTGATCCGGTCGCGAACGGAAATGCTGGGATCGAGCGGACCGCCCAGGTCGCGTGCGCTGGTGACGCCTGCCATAAGCAGTTGATGCGCGGAGGCCGGCATGATGACATCGCCGGCGAGCTTGAGGTATGTCTTGTCCCAGTGCGTGTAGTCACTGTGACCATTGATCATCAGGTGAACATGCATATCCCAAAGCCCCGGCATGACACTCATTCCTTCCGTAGAGATAACCTCGGCATTCGCGGGTATGGCGAGCTGGCCAACGGTGCCAACCGCCTTGATGCGCTGGCCTTCGATAATGACCACACTATTCTGAAGAGGCTTACCGCCGAAACCATCGATCAACGTTCCGCCGACGAGCGCTTTGGTCTGGCCGATGGCTGAAAAATTAATGAGTAGAAAGAAGGTGGCGATTATTTTCATAGTCGTGCAATGAACGAGAACAAGATAGGAATTTTTCATTATTGCCAGTATCCATGGCTGAGACTCAGAACAAGCTCCAGGCGAGTGTAAGCTAACGAGGCTTTCTTCCGAAACTTGGCAACACGATTTTGTAACGAATCGCGATGGTGCGAATGAGAAAGATCATCGAAGCTGAAATAATAAGATTGGCGTTTCGGCCGATGCCCGCGTCGTATAAAAGCAGGTATACAGAAGCTCCAGCCAGACATGCCGTTGCATAGATTTCTTTGCGAAACAGTATCGGCGTCTCATTGACCAGCACGTCGCGGATCACACCTCCCATGACGGCAGTGAACATGCCCATCATGGCAGCGATCTCCGGCCGAACGCCCAGGCTGAGCGACTTCTCAACTCCCAGGATCGTGAAAAAGGAGATCCCCAGCGCATCAAAAAAGAAAAATGTTTTTGGCAGCCGTATCAAATACTTGAAGAAAAGATACGCGGTGGTGACCCCGGCAAGAATGGCATAGACAAAATTGATATCGCCGATCCAAACCAGCGGATAGCTTCCCAGCATGATATCGCGCAACGTTCCACCGCCGATCGCGGTGACGAATCCCATAAAGCCGGCGCCAAACAGGTCGTCATGCTCTTCCTGGATCGCCAGGGCGCCGGAAACCGCAAAGACAAAGGTGCCGAGAAGCTCGAAGATGTATTGGAGGTTATTCATGACGATGTTGGAGGCAAAGCTAAGCGAATTACACCTGGTTTCGTAAATTCGTATCTTATGATCGCGGGTTTCCCGGACGTTCCGGTAAAATCTGTCTGGTCGATTAATTTGCTGAAACAATGCCGCTCTTCATGGATTTGCATAAGGCTGAGGACTACGAGGTGAAACCCACCATGGAAGAAATAAAATGCAATCACATCGCGGACCTCAAAACCCAGGCGAAGTACGGTGTGCGCTTCATACAATACTGGATCAACGAGGCCGCAGGTCTTGTCTTTTGCCTCATGGAAGCTCCCGATAAGGAATCGTGTATTGCCACGCATCAGGAGGCCCACGGCAACATGCCTTGCAATGTCATCGAAGTAAAAGGTGGTGATTACAGGATCTTCATGGGCGAGGGGAGAGTGAATGAGTTTGATATCGCGGAAGACAGCGACGGACGCCTGGATCCGGGACGGCGTAGTTTTCTGGCTGCCGATGTCATTTCGCTTTCCGGGCATTCATCGGCGTTTGACAGGCTTCAGGAAACCTCACATCGTTTTTCCGGCAGGCTGGTCAGTGTCGGGAACGGCCGTATCAAATTCGTTTTTAATGACGCGTCGAACGCCATTGAATGCGCCGTCGCAATCCAACGGCAACGTGAAAAAATAGAAGGAGACGGGCTTGAAATTCGCACTGCAATAAGTACCGGCGAACCCGTAAGCTCTGACCAGAAAATTTTCGAGGATGTGATGAACCTTGCAGATTGGCTGTGCGATATCTGTGCAGACTGCCAGATCACAATTTCATCACAGACCATCTACAGCCATATTGGAAGGTTGCCGGAGCCCGGAGGCAGACTGACATTTAAATTGCTCAAGCCGGCAGATGAGATATTTTTGAGAGATATCATGGCGGCACTGAAACCAATAGTCGCGACCGGGCCGGTCGGCATGGACAAGCTTAGCACAGCAGTTGGCGCGAGCAAAGCGCAGGTATATCGCAAATTAACGCGGCTGACTGGTTATTCTCCCAACGCGTTTATTCATGAGCTGCGGCTCAGAAACTCTTTGCAGCTGGTACGCCGCGAATTTGGAAACGTAGCACAGATTGCTTTCGCTTCCGGATTCAACAGCCCTTCCTACTTTACAAAAAGTTTTAAAAAACGTTTCGGCAAATCGCCGGCCCAGTTGTGAAGCCGCTTGAGATCTCACGGCCGCGAGTGAATGATTTGTACAATCATTTGAATTGCCAGTAGGAGACTTGCTTGTGTTCAAGGGCGAACTTGCCGTCACAAACAAACCAAAAGTAAGATGGAAGTCGCAACAACAATGCAATTTGACGCTGCAAAATACAAGCAGACGACGTACGAGCAATGGCAAGCGGCCGCAGAGGCATGGCACCGGTGGAGCCCGGCGATAAATCGATGGCTCGGGAAAGCAACTGACCAGCTGTTTAATTTGGCGAGAGTCTCCGCCGGAGATCGAGTTCTCGACATTGCGGCCGGGGCCGGTGAGCAAACCATCGCAGCAGCCCGAAGGGTAGGCCGTTCGGGCTATGTACTGGCAACGGACATTTCACCCAATATCCTCGGGTTTGCAGCCGCGATGGCAAAGGAACAAAACCTTGATAACATAGAGACGAAAACCATGGACGGGGAGAATCTCTCGTTACCGGATGAAAGCTTCGATTTTGCATTTTCACGTGTTGGCCTGATATATTTCCCCGATCAGCAACGGGCGTTGCGGGAGACGTGGAGGGTGTTGAAGCCGGGGGGAAGAGTCGGGGCGATCGTGTATGCTACGGCTGACAAAAACGAATTTTTTTCAATTCCTGTCTCCATTATCCGTATGCGCGCAAAACTTCCGCCGCCCCTGCCGGGGCAACCCGGGCCATTCAGCTTGGGTATGCCCGGCGCCATTGAGGAAGCATACAGGAACGCGGGCTTCACGTACGTTCAATCCATGCGCGTAAATTCAGCGGTCATCATGTCATCGGCCAGAGAATGTTTACAATTTGAAAAGGAATCTTTCGGCGCACTTCACCAGATGCTGAGTTCATTGCCGGCAGAAGAAAGAGATGCCGTGTGGAGTGAAATAGAGGAGGCTCTGCGAAAATTTGAAGTGGCAGGTTCATTTGCTGGACCGTGCGAGATGATTGTTGCTGTGGGTGAAAAGTAACATCCATCCTTTTTTCGTTGGATTGGCGAAGCCGGAAGCTCTAAGGCGTGTTCGGCTTCGACTTTTTCACCATGCAGGTTGTTTAATATTCGAGACCCTCATTTTGGAAAACAATGATGACCGCCTATTGCAGCAGTTTTACGGGCAGCAGAATGTCAAAGGAGCAGCCTTGCCCGGGCTGCGAAGAAACCTTGATTGACCCGGAATGGTTTTCCACCACACGCTTGCAGACCGCGAGGCCCATCCCAAGCCCCGGGCTTTTCCTTTCAATCTTCTTCAGCAGCCCGAAGACATAATCGTTGTACATCTCGTCGAATCCCATTCCGTTATCGGAATAGCGTATTTTCAGGCAGTCGACGTACCGATACTTGTTGATGGTTGACTTGTAGATATTTTCCTGGACAAGCACCCCGCGGATATGGATGTGCAGGCGCCTGTTTTCATTCCTGTATAGAACGGAGTTTTCAATCAAGTGGTGGAAAAGGAGTTGGAGTTGACGCTCGTATCCCTGGATGTCGACGATATTTTCGACGGTGAAGTCGAAGTCGGTGAACATCAAATGTGTGGAAACCTCGTCGCGCGCCGAAAGGATCAATCGCTCCAGGTGCACCATACCTGAGACTTGTTCGTCGGCCAGCTCAACGTACAGGTGAAGTGTGGAGGTTAGCAGCCTCAGCTTTTGTACGGAAGCCAGGATTCTGTTCAACTCATTATCGCTTGCGGGATTTTCCGCCAATGCTGCCAGCCGCCTGGCAAAGATCTCGATTTTACGGATTGGTTCCTGGAAGTCGTGCGAGATGATCTTGTTAAATTCCACCAGGTTTTGGTTGAGGGAAAGCAGGCTGGCGACCTTGCTGTCGAGTTCCAGCGATTTTTCTTCCAGCTCTGCAGTGAGGGCAACAAGCGCCTCGTTCTTCTTCAACGCCTCTTCCGCCTGTCTCCTGGCATTCACGAGTTCGTCCTCGAATTTTTTCCGTTGCATGACCGGGATAAAGACACATTCATTGATAAACATTTCCCCATGCATGCGGCGCGAGGCGTTGACCAGGACGGGCACCTGTGTCTTGTCGCGGGCGATCAGTGTAAGGAAAATTTCATTGGCCTTGTGATGCAGCCGCAGCAAGGGGAACAGATGGGTGTTGTAAAAAATTCTGCCGGAGACCGTGAGGAGTTGTTCAACGTGCGATTGGGTAAATGGTTCGTTGCCATATCCGAGGATCTCTTTTAGCGTTTTATTGATGTCGAGGATTTTTCCATCGTCAACAAAACTCAGATACCCGCAAGGGGCGTGATCGAGGACCGGATCCATTAATTTTGGGAAATGTCGGAGTAGCTTGCCAGGTACTCTTTGATGACCTGGATAGTTTCCTCCGGGGCGCTCATATGCGGGCAATGTCCGGTGGCCTGTAAGACCCGGAGTGTACTTTTTCGCAAGTGCCGGTGCAGGAATTCGCCGACCTGGTAAGGGGCGATGATGTCTTCAGAGCATTGCATGATCAGGGACGGCGTTTGCACTTTGACGAGGTCGTGCCTGTTGTCTGCGAAAAATGTGGCCTCGGCAAATTTGCGCGCGATAAGAGGATCGGTTGAGCAGAAGCTTTCGGTCAACTCGCTCACTAACTCGGGTTTGTCGGGGTTTTTCATAATGGCGGGCGCAAGGAAGTTAGCCCAACCAATGTAGTTTCTGTCCATGGTTTCAAGCAGCTCTTCTACGTCTTTTTTTTCAAATCCCCCGAAATATCCATCGGGGTGATTGATATAACACGGTGAAGGCCCCACCATGATGAGCTTTGAAAAATAGGACGGTTCCTTGATTGCGGCCAGCGCTCCGATCATTGCGCTGACCGAGTGTCCGACAAATACCACATCTCGAAGAGCCAGCGCTTTGCATATGTCCAGCACATCCTGCACGTAGCCATTCAGGTTCGAATAGCGGCTGACATGATAAGCGCGCAGATCGGACTTGCCGGCTCCAACATAATCGAACAGGACTAACTTATAATCATTTTCAAATGCGGGGGTAATAAATCGCCACATATTCTGATCGCAGCCGAACCCATGGGCGAACATCATGGGGATATGTCCGTTGCCGAAAACCCTGACGGCGTTTCTGGCAATGACTTCACTGTCGATAACCACATTCATTGTATATAAAGGTAATGTGTAACAATCGCAGGTCGATAATTTTCATGCCGCTTTTGGTTCTGCAAGTGTTTAGCGAAGAGGCAACACATTCCTGCTAACTGGCATGATTCTTTACGTGCCGCCCGCTTCTTTTTCACGGTCGTTCCGATAATTGTCCAAGGCAGGTTCGCGGCTTTCGTTTATGAACGCGTAAGTCTCTCAGCGTCGAACGCGCCCTGTTGACGGGAAGCGCTGGCAATTCAAAACCGGACATAGGGAATATGTTCCGGGGGAGTTCGCACCCGCTTCCAACTTACTTCCGGAGTTACGCCAGGTGTTCCCACAAAGAACTTGGCGCTTATCCCACAGAAAAGCGAGCCAGCGAACTTACCCTTTGAGTAATCGATTGCGCATTATTGACACAAATACCTGGCTTTGGGTGGCCCTTATTTCCGGCATTGGCGAGTCATCCAAATTGTTTTGGCCGCACAATAAAAACGCGATTGAGCACTGTGAAATGGGGTGTGATCACTTTTTTTATTCAAAACTATTGTAATTCTGAAATTATCCTGCCTAATTAGGCAATCGATTGCGCAAATATGTCGCATTTTGATCTGTTTCCAAGTTCCAGTTTCACGTTACTAACCCTTAAAAATTTATGGATCAGTTTTTACATTTTATCCGCTTGCTCCGCGCCGGGGACCCTTCATGCCTCCGCCGAACGGGGTGGTCTCGCTTCGTTTTGATGGGATTATTGCTGGCAGGACCCATCATTTCTTACAGTCAGTCAACAACCGTCACCGGGCAGGTGACTGCTGCCGACGATGGCTCACCGTTGCCTGGCGTTACGGTGCTTCTTAAAAACTCCAACACCGGAACCTCCACCGACAACAAAGGAAACTTCAGCCTCACTGTGCCGGACATGAATGGAACACTTGTATTTTCATTTATCGGTTATAAAACTGAAGAGGTCGCGCTCGGCAACGAAACAAGCATCAATATGAAAATGAGCCCGGACGTGACTTCTCTCGGCGAAGTGGTGATTGTCGGTTATGGAACCGTGAAGAAAACCGATTTGACGGGAGCGGTTGGACTTGTCGACAATGAGCAGATAACAAAACGCGCGACCGTAGGGGCCATGGAAGCGATGCAGGGCCAGGTCGCGGGCGTCGACATCTCCAGCACCAATGGACGGGCAGGGGCCGGTTTCAACATACAAATAAGAGGCGTTCAATCCCTCGCCGGTGGCCAGCCACTTTATGTCGTCGATGGCGTGATCGTCCCCGATGGAATTGACTTTCTAAATCCACAGGATATCGAACGGATCGACATACTCAAGGACGCGTCATCGACGGCCATTTACGGATCCCGGGGCGCCTATGGTGTCGTATTGGTCACAACGAAGGGAGGCGCCACACAAAAAAGCGGAGCTGTGATCGCCTATGACGGTTATGTTGGCGTTCGTCAGGTGGCCCGCATGCCGCAGTTTATGGACGGGACAACCTGGTGGAACTGGCGTCAGGATTCCTTTATCAGTGATGCCCTTGTCAAAGGACAACCGATCCCGGCGAACCCCGGTGTCAACACCACGACCGGCGAGCTGGAACGTCGTGTTGCCGAAAAGGATTTTACCGACTGGCCCTCGCTCGTCACACAAAGTGGCATGCAGTCCAATCATTATTTGTCGCTGTCGGGCCGCGCCGATAAGATCGGATATACTTTCGGTATCGGGTACCAGGAGGAAGATGGAAATGTGATCAACGACAATTATAAACGCTACAACCTTAAGGCAAGCATCGACCATACCCTGAGCGAGCATTGGAACGCAGGCCTCAGCGTTAATTTATCGCTCGCGGAGCATGATATGGGATCGCCGAATGTCATGGTGGAAGGATTCCGGATGAGCCCGCTGCTGAGTCCTTACAATACCGAAACCGGCGAGCTGATCCTGCAACCCGGCAAAGACGCCATCGACGGACAGACACCGGTCGCGTACCACATAGACTTGACAAGCTCAGTGAACCCGCTCATGGAAGTCGGGAAAGCCTGGGTGGAGAGAAATACCACCTACGCGATCGGAAATATTTTTCTCGGCTATTCACGCACGGGCTGGCTGTCGTTCCAGACGACTTTTGCGCCGCGTTTCACGATGTCGCGATTGGGCCAATTCACCGGAACGGGCGCCGAAGGCAATGTCAATGGATTGCCACAGGGACGGATTGACAACGAGCAGGCGTTCTCCTATGTATGGGACAACCAGGTGAACGTAAATAAAACTTTTGGCGACCACTCGCTGAGTGCGATGGGGTTGTTCTCCGCCAATTCGTTTGTGGACGAATCCAGCTTCCTGCGCCAGACGAAAATGGATGCCAATGCCAGAGGTTACTATACGACCGGAGTAGGGGGAGATCCAACCACGATCACGTCCGGCGGGTACTGGTCGAAAGAAACCATTGCTTCCTTCGCCCTTCGCGCGAACTATGCTTACCGCGACAAATACCTGCTGACGGTTTCCAATCGAATAGACGGGTCATCCATTTTGTCGGAAGGACACAAGTGGCAAACCTTCCCTTCGGCGGCGTTGGCCTGGAAGGTGACTGAGGAATCTTTCATGGGCAATGCGGCATTTTTAAACCTCCTGAAGCTGCGCGCCAGCTACGGAGTCACGGGTAATAACAGAGTGCCCCGCTACAGCACGATTCCCACGGCGAGCTCGATCCGGTACTATGATTTTGACAACACAACGGCAACAGGAATCGCACCCGATCGCATTGCCAATGACAGGCTCACCTGGGAAAAGACGTCCGAGTTCAATTTTGGTCTTGATTTCGGATTGTTCACTTCACGGATAACCGGTTCGGTTGACATCTATCATAAGACGTCGGAAGACCTGCTGGTGGATAAATTGCTGCCGCTCGAAAACGGTTACAGCTCGGTTGTATCGAATGCCGCCGAAGTTCTCAATAAAGGAGTAGAGATCGGCCTGACAACGACCAATATCAGCACCGATGCGGTCACCTGGACCACAACATTCAATTTTGCAAGAAACAACAACACCGTTACCGAGGTATATGGCGGTACGGACCGGATATCGGAAAACCGCAACGATGGTTATGCCGGCGATGACTGGATCATCAAAGGTGAATCCCTGGGAAGCTACTATAACTGGGTTGCCGATGGCGTATGGCAGGCCGGAGATGACAACGCCCTCACCTATGGACAATCCGAAGGGCAGGGGAGAGTCATCGATTTTGATAACAGCGGAACCATCACCGAAAGTGACAAACGTGTGATCGGATCCACCCTTCCCCGGTGGACAGGTGGTTTCAACAGCACGTTAACGTTCAGGAACTTTGACCTGTCCGTATCCTGCATCACACGCCAGGGTGTTACTGCCTTCAGCCAGTTCCACCAGGAGTTTACCAACCACGAGGACCGTGGAAGAGCGAAGCTTGACATTGACTGGTACATGCAGGAGAATCCGGTCACTCAAACGCGTACTTCAAATTCTTACCCGCAACCGAAAAATGCCGGTAACTACTGGCGGCAATTCAATGTCGGGTACTACCGCGATGCCAGCTTTGTCAAGGTGAAAAATATCACGCTGGGTTATAACATTCCCGCGTCAGCGCTCAGCAAGCTGAAGCTCAACAGCGTGCGGGTTTACGCCACTGCGCTGAACCCGATCGTGATAACAGATTACGACGGATTCGATCCCGAATGGGCAACGGCGGGATTCGTACCGACGAATGTCGGTTCGGGTGCCTTTGGTCAGGGCGGCGGTCTCAGCTCAACAACGTACCTGGTGGGTGTCAACCTGAAATTCTAACACTTAATAATTATCGTATGAAAAAGATATTCATAGCAGCCTTTATGTTCTTTGCTGTTTCGAGCTGCGAAAATTTTATCGAAGAAGAGAACCGGACAGATGTTCTGGCCGATGATTTATACCGTACGAACTCCGGTTTTGAAAGTCTCGTTAACGCGTCGTATTCCGGTCTGCGAACTTTATATTCATCGCCCTGGATGTTTTGCTCGGGAACCGATATGTATGTCGACGGGCGGAACCCCAGCCCGGCCGTTGGCC